>CAZHRO010000092.1:0-4592 GCA_964535045.1 uncultured Dehalococcoidales bacterium
CTTTGCAGACACAAGCAAAATCCCCTCTTGATAGTTTGGTATTATCTCAGAGAAAATAACGTCGGTTCTCATTGAGGGCTTATCATTCAGACGAACCAGTTGAGTTATTGTTTGGCGAGAGGATGGGGCGAAGATTAACATTGAGACCCAAACCGAGTCACATTTGATTTGACTATTCGTGATTAATCGAATTAGAATGTCTCGAAGTCGTTGGTATCAGCACAAAAGGAGGAGCTATGAAAGCAAAACTGAGAGAGAAGTATTCAGGTTTATCTAAGGAGCAGCTACCAGAAAAGGCCTATGAGCTAGGCTTCAATTATGAAAAGTGCTGCCAAAGCTGTTCTCAGAGCATTGTAGCTGCGATGCACGAAATGCTTGAGATTGACGACGTGGTGGTCAAGGTTGCCACTTCCAATGCTGGCGGCTACGCAGGACAGTGCGTGGGAACCTGTGGGGGGCTGATAGGCGGGACTATGATTCTTGATTACTTCTTTGGACGTCCTGCTGGAAATATGACATACGCAGAGACTAAACCGGAGAATTTAGACCCGCTTTTCAATGCGGTGGGGATTGCTGGTGAATTGTACGACAGATACATAAAGGAATACGGGACCATTATGTGCCCCCACATCCAGGTGCAGCTATACGGGCGACACTTCTACATGCTGGATGAAGAGGAGATGGCAAAATTTGAGAAAGCGGGAGGGCATTCAGATTCCCCTAAATCGTGCTGTCATATCGTAGGGAATGCATCCCGCTGGGTGATGGAAATGTTGCTTGATAAAGGTGCTGTGGAGCGATAGTGGTCTCATCGTCAGGAAGCTGACTTATGTTCAACTGGTTTTGACCCTGTAGTATCCTCCAAAGGATGTCCCCAGGGCGTCCCCGATGCCCGTACCCACTAGGGCTCCGATAAACTTTGATTTCAAAGCTCGTTCATCCGTTTGATTTGTGGAGTATAGCCCGGAGGCTAAGGCTAGCCTGTGCTTTTGTTATCGGTACTTGTGGGTTGTTCTGTTCCCTTTTTCTTTGTCTCCTGGTTGGTCGGCTCTTCGGTCCTTTGGTCTCTCAGCCAGCGCCTGATTTCGTCCAGAGCCGGCGGGGCAATGTAGAATACCTGGATGTCTTCTGGAAATTGGATCTCGTGTCCCTCGCGCATAAACAACATCCCGATTTCATCTTCTTTGAGGGTTTCATCTATCTGGTGGGAGATATATTCGTTTCTTTTTTTGCTTATTTCCGTATAGGACTGGTAGACGGTGGCAAATACTTTCTGGCTTTGCAGGCCGACGGCCAGACACCGGCTCCAGTCCATGAGCTCGGTTAATAGCTCCCCCTCCTCAGTGGCTTCAAGCTGCGCCCCTTTATCTAACCGATTTCTGATAACTTGGTAGCTTTTCTCATTAAGCTCTCTTAGTGCCTTAATCCCCTCTTCCCCGCGGCTCGGTATCAGTTCATGGTATATCTTACTCACCTTCCCCAGCTTCAGTTCCAGAGCACCTATCTTGTCTTCAACCTGGTTCCAGTAACGATTGGACTTCTCAAGGTATTCATCTGGAGATTCTTTCCCCCGGTAAACAAGGGGCACAAAGTATAATTTTCTTCCTTTCCTGAACTCTTCAACCGAAGGCTTTTCAATTTTTCCAAGCTCCTCAGACATCTAAACCTCCTTCATAATGTATCCTAGCTCAGTTCTGCTCGGCATATTAAGTTGGTCAGTGATTATCGCAATCAATAACCTGCTCTTTACCTTCCTTATTATAGACAACGCATCGTTTGTGGCTGGCGCCGGCGCCAACGCTGACTCCGTTCCACAGGACGGCTCTTTCCAGATGAGCTCCCTCTCCGATGTGGCAGTTACCTCCGATAACAACTGGCCCGACAATATGAGCCCCCTGGTCTATCTGGCATCTGCCGCCAATTACCGCCGGACCGGTTATTCTGGTCGAGGGATGAATAGCAGTATCCATCTCGCGGTAAATCCCATCTCGGCTCAGCCCCGGGATAAGGTGGCTGGTTACCTTCGCCAATAGAAGGTCGCAGTTTAGGCTCAGGTACTTCTCCCGCGTGCCCATGTCAAGCCAGTAACCGCGGAAGGGATAGCCATAGACCGGTTCACCCAGTTCAAGGAGAAGGGGGAAGAGCCCCCGCTCAAACATGTAATTAATGCCCTTTGGCACATGCTTTAAAACTTCCGACTCGAGGATGTAAATACCAGCATTTATCCAGTGAGTGGTTATTCGGCCTGGGCTTGGTTTTTCAATAAAGCGTCTCACCCGCCCGTCAATTTCGGTTTCAACCAACCCAAAAGCTGCGGGATTATCTACCCAGGTTAAAGCCATGGTTACCTTCGCCTTCTTACTTCGGTGGAAGGTAACCATAGCAGCTAGGTCAAGGTCGGTGAAAATGTCTCCATTGAGGACCATAAAGGAGCTTTCCAGGGATTGTTCGGCATTCTTTACCGCCCCGGCGGTACCGAGTGGGGTATCCTCCACAACATAATTAAGCTGCACTCCCAGCTTGTTACCACCGCCCAGATAGTCCTGGATAAACCCGGGAAGATAGCTTGATGCCAGGATGATATCATCAAACCCGTATTTCTTAAGATAGGCGATGGTGTGCTCCAAGAAGGGGCGATTCAGCACCGGCAGCATGGGCTTGGGCATCTCTAGAGTAAGGGGGCGGAGCCGGGTCCCCTGGCCGCCGACCAGGATAACGGCCTGTGATAGCATCCCTGGTTCTTATCCTCCTTTATTATATCTTTTCGATAGTCGGTATCGAGCTTCAGGCTGTGATGTCCGTCGTGGTTTGTTTTCCTGTGTCTAACTTGAGAAAAATACCATTCGGTTCAGAACCCATACCCTAACTAAAATATAGGGGTAATTCAGGGTAAAATCAAGGTCAGGTTCTTCCGAGCTATCAGAAACCTGTCGCGACGGCATGCCTAGACCTTAAGAAAAACTCTCTGCTATAATGGTAGCAATAATTGCTTCCTTTCCTGACCGATTCCGGGGGGATGGTTGGTTAGTGGAGACTCGATGCATTAGGTCTCCGTAAGCTTATCATATTGTGCGTGGCCCATCCATCTTAAAGACCCTGGTATTGAGCCCTCCGCAACCGGCATGTTACGGTGCCGATTTGTTATATCTGCGACCCGGCCTTAACGGCTGACTTGAGGGACGGGGGTATGAAGGAAACAGAGTGGCCGAAGGGCCTCCGGAGATTGTATCGCCAGCGCTGGCGTATCTGGATTGTGGCGTGTCTGGCGCATACCATGGGTCTATTCCACCGGGCGGCAATGGCCCCTATGGCCGACCGCATTATGGCTGACTTTAACGTTACCGCCACCGTCTTTGGTAGCCTGGGTGCGGTCTATTTCTATATTTATGCATCGATGCAGTTACCCGCCGGCACGCTTGCCGATATGCTCGGACCGCGGAAGACAGTTACCGCGGGATTGCTCCTCTCGGCGGCCGGTTCTCTAGTTATGAGCATGGCTCCTTCGTTCGCGATGCTATATACCGGGCGGGTTCTGGTGAGTTTTGGAGTCTCCGTGGTGTGGCTTAACGTTGTTAAGCTGCTCATGGAATGGTTTCGCCGTCGGGAGCTTGCTACCATGACCGGCCTCTCCAGCGCCCTGGTGAATTCGGGGCAGATAGCGGCGGCTACCCCTCTGGCCCTGATGATAATGTCAGTGGGCTGGCGGATGTCACTGGTGACTATCGCTCAGGTCAGCTTTGGTCTGGCGGCTGCCAGCTGGTTCATCATCCGGGATAGCCCAGCTCGGGTCGGGTTGCCTCCCGTTACCGAGCTTAACGGCCAACTTGCCTCTCAGATTGTTGAAGCACGCGACTCTCCAAGCTTAAGCCTGCGTCGGCGGCTTAAACATGTCCTGGGGAATAAGCACCTCTGGCCCCTGTTTCTGGTGCATATGGGGATATATGGTGCCTTTTCAACCTTTTTCCACAACTGGATTGTTGTCTATCTGATGCAAACCTACGGGGTAGCGCGGGACTTTGCTGCTAACTTTGTCCTGATTGCGGCGGTTGGATTGATCACAGGGGCTCCCTTGCTGGGCTTTCTCTCCGACCGCGTATTTCGGAGACGGCGCCTGCCGGCAGTGGTATTCGCCGGCGTTTTCCTGACAGCCTTTCTGCTCCTGGCCCTGTGGCAAGGTGGCCATCCTCCCCTCGAGGCACTCTATCCGCTGTGCTTTTTAGTCGGCCTCGGCATGGGGGCGGTGCCGCTGGTGTTTGCTTCCGTTAGAGAGCTAGCACCGCCTTCGGTTCGGGGTACCGCCTCTGGTTTTGTTAATATGGGGGGCTTTATCAGTGCGGCGGTAGCCCAGCCGCTGTTCGGTTATTTCCTTGACCGGGGCTGGCGGGGGGACATGGTGGGTGGGGTCCGCATCTATCCCCTGGAGGCCTTTCAGCAGGGCCTCCTGCTGTGTTGCGGTTTGGCAGCAATGGGCTTTGTTGGTGCCATATTGACTAAGGAGACTCGGCAGGTACAAGGCTGGCCGATTGCTGAGTAAGGTAGGTGTGGTCGCTAACCCCGATTTTCTTACTGACGACAGCAATGGTAGCTCCCTG
>CAZHRO010000093.1:0-4516 GCA_964535045.1 uncultured Dehalococcoidales bacterium
ACCTTCACCACAGGCACTGCTGCCCTATTATTTTCCTTCACGCAGGCAGCGCCCTCTTCACCATCTCCAGCATCATATCTTCCTTATCGGCGTGTGCCTCTATTAACTGACTGAGGCTACTCACTACCTGTTGTATCTCTAAATCTCTGCTCTTTAACTCCTCTTGAGTCAGGCCCTCCAGTCTATTACCTCCAGCCATTAACCTAGCTTTGCTAATTGCCTTCCTTATCTCTTCATGTTCAAGCAAAAGTGCCCGCATCAGGAAATCACCCAGAACTGACGGTAGGACCTCTTCTTCCCTGGCAAAGTGATTTTCAAGTCCCTCAGCAAGCAGACTCACCGTCTGCTGCAGCTTGTTTTGCTTCTCGGACAGAAGCTCCAGCCGACCGGGAGACCAGTCTGAGCGCATACTTCTTAAAGAATTCAGAGCTTCCTGGTCAGATACCGAATCGCCAACGAGTTTTACACTGCCTCTGATGGTCTGGTGTTCCTCTATAATCTCCTTTATCTTAGCTAGATGACGTGACATGTCCTTCCTTCCCAGCTTAAGCCAGATTTCCCTCAAGATTCTGACCTGTCCAATTTTTTGGAACTCGATGTATGCGAGTCACCATCGCCAGGGCTACTTAACTCGGCAGCCAGGTGGCGTAACTATGAGCACCGGAATTAGAGACTGACTTACAACCTTCTCGGCAACACTCCCCGACCACCAGCGTGAAATTCCCGACCTTCCGTGGGTGCTCATAACAATCAGGTCAACCCGGTTCTGTGCGGCATAGTCCAGTATCTCATCAGCTGGCAGGCCAACAGCGATATCAGTCTCAACAGCAATACCTTCTGCCTTCAGCCTCTCTGCCATTCCGTTGAGGTAATCCTTCGCCTGAATCTCGGCTGTCTCTCTGGCATCCCGGTAGGTATCTTCAGCCACCCCCCGAGGTAAATAGCCTGGAGGACCGATTGGCTCCACCACCCGTAACAAAACCACGGTGGGCACCTGGCACCCGGTAGCAATTGATTTGACATGCTCAACAACACACTCGGCTAACTTTGAACCATCCATCGGCACCAATATTTTTCGGTACATCTTGACCTCCCTTGTTGTTACTGCCCCCTCCTTCTTTTTCCTGGTTGAGACTGCAATCCTCTTTAGCTTAACATCAGCCGCCCTTGGTAGCAAGAATAATAGACCCGGGCCTTTCCCCTTGTCAAGAAATCTTTCGCCAGTCTCCAGCCCTTCGCTACCACAGCTCTCCGCCCTTTAGTAAGTTGAAAAATGCCGTCGCTTTTATTTAGAATTAAGCCTGGATAGGGTTTGAACCAAGTTAGCGAAGGAGCACAATAATTAGAAGTATCTCAAAGCCCCCTGTTCTAGCGCTCTTTACCATCGTGGCCGTCATTTTTACCCTAGCCCTAGCTTTTGCCACAGTTGAGATTCCCAGGATAATTAACCAGACACTAACGGGGTATTTTATCGACTATCATCCCCGCTACCAACCTCAGATTGTAGAGAGCTTTACAGCTTCAGTGAGACCCATAGGCTACGCCCTCCTCGCTGGGTGATTGCCCTGATAATTGCCGTCTTTGTCTCCAAAAAGATTGGTATCTACCTCGGGATACTCGTTCTCCTCTCCCTCCCCTTCCTGCAGATTAACTGGCCCCCAGCCCTCCGCTGGATTGACTGGCCGTATCTAGACTGATTAGTTTACGGCTACCAGACCCTTCAACCAAGCGCCTTGTTGCCCTTCTCCTAGAGACAGAAAGGCTACTGGGAGTCAACTCACTCGAAGTCAACCACCAGTAGCCCTATCTTATGACTATGCCGACAGAGTCAGCATGCTATGCCGCAGGCATAATATCAATATCCCGCATTCGCCTTCCGGTCCTCAATGGTCGGAGCCCTGAGACTCCATGACGAATAATCACCGTAGTAAAATCCACGGATGTTTTCTGGCAGAACATATAGGGGACCTTCTCCCTTTGCCAGACCCCAGGTATGTGGTGTTTCGGTATCAAGTATTGGCCACTTCTCCCACTGAGCCGGTGGCTGCTCTGACCAGTAAAGGGCGCCAAACATGTAGTTATCGGGGTTATCGATTACATCTGCCGACAATTCGAACATCGGGGGCACGATATCCTTGGGCATATCCACGCCGCATACAGTACCCCACAGCCATACCTTGCAGATTACGTCGCACACATCCCACGGGCCGTGAGTTGAGACATAGTCAATATAGCCCTCCTTCATCAGGCCGGTGATGATGGTGCTTCCCTCAAAGGTGTTAATTATGATATGGCCAGGCTCGCCTACCTTCTTTAGTTTGCCGAGTGTCCTGAGACCGGCGATAATGCCGTTCTGCCCACCACACTGGTGGTAGATGCCGTTTATTTCAGGGTGGGCCGTGAGGTTGTCGATAACAAACTCAGCCGTCTTCTCCTCAGAACCCAAGCAGTCGGAAGATTCGATGAGCGTGATCTGACCCGAATCAATCAAGGGCTTGATGGCATTGTAGTGACCCTCGTGTCGCCCCTGGGACCACATGGCGGCGCGGTCACCCCAGATTTCCAGGATGGTCAGGTGCTCACCCGTCTCCTCGGCAATTTTCACCCATGTATTACCGGCGATTCCCGACCCAACCGGACCCTCAAACCAGTGATGAACATAGGAAATAATGTTCTCGCTGTAGCAGGGCGGGTCAAAAGCATAAACCTGGATACCAGCCTGAGTACACTTGTCAACTGCCGGTGCCAGTGCCAGCTCATTAACCGCATGAAGCAGAAGAACGTCCACATCGCCCACGGCAGCCAGGTCCTCAAGAAAACCCACCTGAGCATCGGCATTAAAGTTGGCATCAAACATACTGTATACACCACCAGCCCGGCCAACATTGGTGCGCACCACGCCCTCGTAGTTCACCATCTCCTCGCAGCCGAGCAGAATGTAGCTGGTAGCCACTTTATACGGACTGCCGTCGGGCTTAAAGGCAAAGGGCTCGCCGTAATCCATTGCCAGGTCAGATCGCCATAGGGGGGTGCCGTTGTCCGCTTTCGGTATCTCGCCTGCTGGTTCAGGGCCGGGCGCTGGAGCTGGAGCCGCACCGGGGGCACAGCCGGCCAGAGCTACCGCCACCACCACACTTACCACCATCAAGGGAATAATAAACTTCTTCATCTAACCCTTCATCTCCTTTTTGTTATTTATTTGTTATTTTAAATAAAATAACCCGACCATTTTGTCATAGGCACTTTCTCTCCTCTCGTTACATTTTCTACGGCTATAAAAGTGTATTTTAAGCATAACTGGGCAGTATCCTCCTGTCAAGCCCCCAGGTACAGACTGGCAGGTAATAATCGAGCAGTTATCAATACTACGTCAGCCACCACGCCGCCGGCGGACAAAATCGATAGTCACCGCCATAATTATGATGGCCCCTTTGATGATGCCATACACCGAAGGGTCAGCATTCAATACGCTCATGCCGTTATTAACCACCCCAATTATCAGGGCGCCAATTATTACCCCCAAAATATTACCTCGACCACCCATGAGACTGATACCGCCAATGGTAGCCGCCGCGATGGAGTCCAGTTCTAGGCCACTCAGGCTGCGCATGGAGGCCGACTGAATGCGCCCCAGCATGATAAAGGCAGATACTCCAGCGAGAAATCCGGCAATACAGTAGACTGCAAAGAGCACCCTGTTCACGTTTATGCCGGAAAGCCAGGCACTCACCGGGTTACCGCCAACGGCATAGACAGAACGGCCGAATGTAGTGTAATTAAGAACGAAATAGACAATTATCGCGATGACGATGAAAATAACGACCGGAACCGGAACCCCGGCGATGGTACCCGCACCCCACCAGACGATGCTCTCGGGCAGCCAGCCGATGGCGCGCCCCTCGCTTACCCTGAAGGCCATTCCAGTGAGTATTTGCCATAGACCCAGGGTTACTATCAGCGCCGGTATGCCAACCTTGGAGACAAAAACACCATTAAACGCCCCCCAGCCGAGCCCCGCCAGCACCATAACGGCAGCCCCAGCAGCGAGGGGGAAAGGTTGCGCAATAAGGTGTTCCAGGTGAAGTCTCAGGATAAGATTCTGCCAGTTCTGGGCCATAAGGCCGGCCCCCAGCACTGAGCAGAAGAGGGCATTTCCACCCACCGAGACATCGATACCGGCGGTTAGAATGACAAAAGCCTGGCCAAGGGAGGTTATGCCTCTGATGGAGCTCTGTAACATGACGTTCATTGTATTAGCCCGTGTCAGCGTTAACCCCCGAGTAGCACCTCCCATCGCGAATATCAAGGCTATCAGAACGACGAGCAGCGGGGTAACTTCGTAATGCCAGACGGCACTGGCAATCTGCCGCGCTCGGGACCGGGGCCTTTCTGCAATTTCGGTCATTCTCCTATCTCCTCTCTAATACCTAATAACAAAAGTCATAGCCAACTATGCTATTAATGAAGCCAGACACCCCTGAGATTTACCCCACCTTCACTAGGTCAACCACCAGAC
>CAZHRO010000094.1:0-3149 GCA_964535045.1 uncultured Dehalococcoidales bacterium
AATAATCAAGCCAGCCCGCCGTCAAAGAACGTTTTCTATCAGTTGGCGTTTATTAGCTCGCTACCGGGAGCCAAAACCCCCGTTTTTGCGAGAACCCCACCTTTTTCTGAAAAATCCACGGATTGAGGGAGCCTTCGACACCTTGACAATTGCTGGGCGGTATGCTTAAAATAAAAATTGGAAGTCACATAGAAGCCGGTGAAATTTATTTCAGGAGGTGTCTATGAGGCTTCACGAGGTGTATGGAGTTTGGCAGGTTGACAGGTGATGCCCCGCCGGATGGCGGGGCAGGCGGAACTCGGACCTGGCTCGAGATAGCGAAGTGGGTCTGTCTCAGGAACGAGAGGCCAGTGCGGCGTGGGTAACCGCAAGTGAGTTGGGTGCGAGCTAATAAGAAATTCTAAGGAGAGCACTTTAATGGTGCTCTCCTTTTTTACTTGGCGTAGCTGGGCGGGAAAAATGCTGCCTTCCCTAGCCTTTATTTGCCCCTTGGTCTATAATTAAAAGTCAGAAATATGAATATCTGAAATGTATTTATTTGGTAGAGAACAGCCTGAAGGAGCGGCTGAGTGGCAGGATGTGACAAAAGATGGATAAGCAGCGTATCATTATTCACGAAAAACCGAAACTGAACAAGCCGTATCTGGTCGCAGGGTTTGAAGGCTGGCCTGATGCGGGTAAGGTCTCCTCGGGTGTCGTCTCTTACCTGAGGGATAAGCTGGACGCTAGGAAATTAGCTGAAATCGAGCCTGACGATTTCTATCTTTTTCAATCTCCGGGCGCCGAGGTTAAGCGTCCGGTTACCAATATTCAGGATGGTCTGGTAGTGGCGCTGAGTCTCCCCGCAACCAGATTGTGGTTCTATAAGAACCAAAGGTCTGGTCATGATTTGATAATCTTACTTGGTCGAGAACCGGAGTTGAGGTGGAACGATTATGTGAACCTGATTCTCGATTTCGCCCAGAATTCCGGGGTGGCGAGAATTTACGCTATCGGGGGTACTTATGATGTCGTTCCTCATACCTTGGCGCCAATGGTAGCTGCGGTGCTCAGTGCACCCGGCTTAGAGCCTGAGATGAAAGACTACGGGATACAGACTATTAATTATCGGGGGCAATCAAGCATCCACACCCTGTTTCTTGTCTCCGCCAGCAAGAGGAATCTTGAGGTAGTAAGCCTGTGGGGATATGTCCCCCATTACGTTCAGGTGCCCAATACTAAGGTCTGCTATGGCATCCTTGATAAGCTGGCTAAAATGCTCGAGCTAACCCTTGACCTTGAGGATATTAGGCGAGGCAGCCAGCATCTGGATGAGATGGTGGACAAGGCGGTGGCCCAGAAACCCGAACTCAGTGATTACGTGAGGCGGCTTGAGTTGGAATACGGCAAAGGGAAGGACGAGCCGGGTGAGCCTCTCAAGGAAGATATTATCAGGGAGATTGAGGATTTCTTAAGAGATAGGGGGGGAGAGTAACGTCCTTCTGGTTCGCTGGAATACTTTCCTCCGTCAATTTCAGCTGTTTTAGAGGCTACCGTGGCTGTCCTGGTAATCTCCTGTTGGTTTCCCGTGTTCACCGGCTCGGCATAGCTTGACAGGGAGTCTAATCTAGCGTTGACAATGGCGATGGTAGAATATACCGTTAGAAGGATATATTCTATGGCGATTGCACATGAGGAGGTAGAGTAAGTGAAGCAAAAGGCGATTATTTTGAGTCCCAAAGACAATGTGGCTACGGCTCTGGCCGATCTTAAGGCCGGGGACATCCTGGAGCTGGAGGTTGGTGGCCAGAAGAGGGTCATCAGGCTCGGGGCCGACGTGCCCTTCGGTCATAAGTTGAGTCTATCTAGAATAGATGCTGACTCACCGGTGATTAAGTACGGTGAGGTTATTGGCATCTCTACCGCTCCCATTGAGCCTGGCGCTTACGTTCATATTCACAACGTGGTTAGTGCTCGGGGGCGGGGTGATCTGGAAGGAGGTGCGAAGTGAGCTTTCTTGGCTATCCGCGTCAGAATGGTTCGGTGGGCACCAGAAACCATATCGGTGTTATCTCTACGGTGGGTTGTGCCAATGACGTAACCTGGTGGATAACCCGGCAGGTTAAGGGCTGTGCCCCCTTTCTCCACGGTCAGGGTTGCGCTCAAACCCAGCCTGACCTTGAGCAGGTAACCCGAACCCTCATTTCCCTGGGCTGGAATCCCAATCTAGCCGGGGTGTTGGTGGTGAGTCTGGGTTGTGAATCGGTATCAGCGGACAGGATTGTAGAAGGGATTGCTGCGTCGGGCAAACCGGTGGAGAAGGTAGTGGTTCAAAAGGTAGGGGGAGCTCGCACTGCGGTAGCGCAGGGGACCAGAATTGTGCAGGCTATGGCAGTTGAGGCGTCCCGGATAAAACGGGAGGAGTTTCCCGACTCGGAGCTGGTGATTGGTGTGAAGTGTGGGGCTTCGGATACCACCTCGGGACTGGTTTCCAACCCGGCAGCCGGGGCTGCCTGCGACCTGCTGGTTGATAACGGTGGCACCTGCGTTTTTGGAGAAACCACCGAGTTCATGGGGGCGGAGCATATTCTTACCCGCCGGGCGGCTACTCCCGAAGTAGCCCAGAAGATAATGGATATTGTGGCTCGCATGGAAAATAGAGCCATTGCTATGGGGTTTGATATGAGAGGCGGGCAGCCCACCACCGGCAATATTGCCGGCGGGCTAACCACCATTGAGGAGAAATCTCTGGGTGCCATCGTTAAGGGGGGCACCAGGCCCATCAGGGCGGTCTATGAATACGGGGAAAGGCCCGAGGGTAGGGGGCTGTTTATCGTCGATACCCCGGGTCGGGAGCCTGAATTCCTCACGGCGCTGGCGGCAGCCGGGGCTCAGGTTATCATCTTCAGCACCGGGCTGGGTGCCCCGCAGGGTTTCTCCTTTGTCCCGGTAATAAAGATTACCGGTAACCCTAATACCTATAACCACCTTCCGGATCACCTGGACGTATTTGTTGAGCTGGGTAACGGAGACGGCATCGCGGAGGCGGGGCGGGCTCTCTATCGGGAGGTGCTGGCGGTGGCTTCGGGGAAGCAGACCAAGGCTGAGATAATAGACTACGGTAACTTCCCTAATATCTTTACGATTGGGCCGGTGATTTAGCTTCGAGA
>CAZHRO010000094.1:3159-4505 GCA_964535045.1 uncultured Dehalococcoidales bacterium
TGGTTTCCAGGGTGGTAAACTAGCTAAATTGAAAAAGGCAATAATCACGCTTGGAGCAGCCTGTCTTTTGGTTGGCCAGTTTGGCTGTACACCCTGTGGACTCAGGATGACTGCTGTGTGAGAAGAATAACTGGCGGGGGAAGCGTCTATTTGCAACTTCTTTTTGGCATATGCTAAGATGGGCGTTGCTAACTGCCTATCGCGTCAAGCCGAGATAGTATTTTCTAGGGCGGGACGATAGCGGAGCTGGGGGCAGTGGTAGTTGAATGTCGCTCATCGTCATACTGTGGATCTCTTTCTTAAGCTTTAAAGGGGGGCTTTCATGCCGAGATTAAGTGCCAATCTATCAATGTTATTCACCGAGGTTGATTTTCTGGATCGTTTTGAGCGGGCGGCGGAGGCTGGTTTTAAGGGCGTAGAATATCTTTTCCCCTACCAGTGGGATAAAGAACAACTCGCAGAACAGTTACAGAAGTACGGATTTGAACAGGTACTGCATAATCTTCCACCTGGTGACTGGGCCGGCGGTGATCGGGGCATCGCCTGCCTGCCCGGTCGGGAAGGTGAGTTTCAGGAGGGAGTTGGTTTAGCCATCGAGTATGCTAAGGCCTTAAATTGCCCTCGTTTGAACTGCCTGGCGGGGTTGACCCCCGAGGGAGTGCCAGCTGATAAGGTTCGCCAGGTGCTGGTTAGCAACTTGCGTTTCGCGGCCAGCGCCCTTGAAAAAGAGGGTATCCAGCTGCTTGTTGAGGCACTTAACGGGCAGGATATGCCCGGATTCCACTTACAGCGAACCCGCGACGTGCTTGAGCTGCTGAGCGAGGTGGCTCATCCCAATCTCTGGATTCAATACGACATCTATCACATGCAGATTGTGGAGGGCAATCTGACAAAAACTATCCGAGATAACCTGGCTCGGATTGCTCATATGCAGCTGGCTGACAGTCCGGGGAGGCACGAGCCGGGGACTGGCGAAATAAATTACGATAATCTCCTTCGTTTTATTGATGAGGCAGGCTATGAGGGCTGGATCGGGTGCGAGTACAGGCCCTCGGGGCGAACTGAGGACAGCCTGGCATGGGCGAGAAAATACCTGGTATAGGAGGTAGCTTAAGTGGCGGATCTTGGATTTATCGGTTTAGGAATCATGGGCAAGCCGATGTCGGGACATCTGCTGGCTGCCGGCCACACAGTTCATGTTTATAACCAAAGTTCAGAACCTGTACAAGAACTAGCTTCAAAGGGTGCCGTGGCTTGCAGCAGTAGCAAGGAAGTAGCTCAAAAATCCGATATAATCTTCATCATGGTACCAGATACACCCGATGTAGAAGCTGTTCTGTTTGGGA
>CAZHRO010000095.1:0-4418 GCA_964535045.1 uncultured Dehalococcoidales bacterium
ATGACTACATGAGCCACCTAGCATCAGCTCCTTTTTGGCCCTCAGTATATTGAAGCATAAAGAGGCTCTGCCTCTTCACCATCGGGCCGCTTCTTTTTAAGAAAAAGGATGTTGTGGGGCTAACCAAACAGCCTCATTTTAATGAGCCAGAACTGGCTTGTCAAGAGACGGGAGGTAGATTATGCCCTCTTCTGGTTCACCAAACGGCTCGGTTTTACCCTGAGCACGGAGGAAAGCAGTACAGGCGGCTATGGCGGCATCGCACGAATCGTGGTTGAATTCAGCGGTGAGTGGGTAGCTTCCCATCCCGCCCGAGACAGGCGCTGGGTCTGGTCCCGGCTGCGGTAAGGTCGATACCCAAAAACCTAGCCCTGGTGACCACTTCTCCGTAATATCTCGCGGGCGGCGACCACACCTGAAGCCGAGGCCTGAATCAGTCCTCGACTGACGCCGGCGCCGTCACCGGCGGCAAAGAGGTTCCTGACCTCGGTCTCAAGGCTGGGACTGAGATGTGGTCGGCAGGAGTAGAATTTAACCTCGACGCCGTAAAGCAGGGTATGTCTTGAAGCCACCCCGGGGGCCAGTTTATCCAGCGCCTGAATCATCTCCATAATACCGGTAAGGTGGCGGTAGGGGAGGACAAAGCTGAGGTCACCCGGCGTTGCCTCCTTCAGGGTGGGCTTGACGATACCCCGCTCGATGCGGGTCGGGGTGGAGCGGTGTCCCTCAATAAGGTCACCCAGGCGCTGTATCAGTACTCCACCGCTGAGGATGTTAGCTAGCCTGGCCAGATATTTGCCGTAGGCGATGGGTTCTCGGAACGGCTCGGTGAAGTCGGTGCTTACCAGCAGGGCAAAGTTTGTGTTGTGGGTCTTGTGGTTGGCATAACTGTGTCCATTAACTGTAATTACGGGGTCACTGCCGCCGGTGGTTTCCATGGTGACCTCGCCCGCCGGACACATGCAGAAGCTCCTGATTCGGTCGTCGAAGCTCTGGGACAGAAACTCCAGCTTTGCCTCATAGAGCACGTCGGACAGTTCTGCCATTACGGCGGCGGGCACCTCGACCCTGACGCCAACATCAACTGGATTGTTATACAGCGTCAGCTTGAGGCGTCTGGCCTCGGTGGCCAACCAGTCAGCGCCTTCCCGGCCGGGAGCCAAAATCAGGTAATTACAGTCAAACCTCTCTCCCGCCTCAGTTTCCACCCCCTTAACCGTATCATCACTACCGGTAATGACCCTGCCGGCAGCAACGTCGAGCTTAATTTCTAGGTGTGAAATCAGGTAATCTCGCATTGCCTTAAGTATCGAGCGGCAGTACTCGGTGCCTAGATGCCGTATCGGCACCGGTATCAGGCGCATCCCAGCCAGAGAGGCCTGGCGGCTTAGCTTATCAATCCTGTCGCCTATTCCGTAGAGCTTGTTCGGGGCGCCGAACCTGAGGTAGGTGTCACCGACATATTTGATTATGGTTTCAGCCTCGCTCTTACCGAGATAATCCTGGAGCCGCCCGCCTACCTCAGGCGTTAGGGTGAGCTTACCATCGCTGTAGGCCCCGGCGCCACCCAGACCGCAGACCAGGTTAGTACGCTGATCGATGTCCCTGCCCTTCTCAATGAGTAAAATCCTGAGCGCGGGGGTTTGAGATAGCTCTAAGGCCGCAAAAATACCGGCGGGGCCGCCACCCACAATAATGACGTCGTATTTTTTACCCATTCTAAGCAGTGCCATTGTATAATCCTAAACTCTAGCCGTCAAGAGATGGATTTTAATGAAATCTTAATGCTATCTTTAGAGACATTTAATGCCAGCAGGCTAATATGGTTGAATAACCAACTAAGGTAGGGGATGATTTGCCATTTGGCAAAAAATATGGTACCATTCATCTATTGAAGTCCGTGATAGGGAGGTTATAATTAGACTATGGAGAATGGTCGCCGCAATGAGTTGGGCGAGATACTACGGCGACAAAGAGTCATGGCGTCGCTGACACTGGGTGAGCTGGCGGAAAGGTCGGGGGTATCAGCTTCTCATCTGGGCCGCATCGAGAGGGGGGAGCGTTTTCCTTCAGGTCGTATCCTGCGACGGCTGGCTAAACCTCTGGGTTTTGAAGAGAATGAGCTGTTTGCCTTGGCTGGTTATCTTTCTCCGGCCCCTTCCGTGGTGGCTGAGGAGAGCCCGGCCTATGCCGGTCGGCAGCTGGACCCTTACGTCGCTCGGATGTTAGCTCAGGAGCCAGTTGACGTTCAGCGCGCCGTTATTGGCATCATCAGTATCATGAAAACGATTGCCGGCAGCATGAAGAAGTGATTGGGAGAGGGCTTTAGTGTGCCGGGAATCAGGTATAGATGGCGATAACTACCGCCTCTTTGGGGCTGTATTCCTCAAAGAACAGCACAGCTACCTTCCGGCCCGGGGTCATTTCGGCGGCCGGGAGATTTCGAGCTACGGCAACATCCTCGAGGTAAGCCTTATAGCTACCGGCAAGTCGAACGGTGGCTTTATATTCGGAATCGTTAAAACCCTTTAACTCCGCTTTCCTGAGTTTCATCAGCTGGCTCCTTCACTATTTCTTTCGGGCTAGACGGCGCCCAGCAGTAATTGCTCCTCGTATTCCCCACGGAGGGGGCGATAGACTAAAATCAGTCCGATTACCCTCCTGTTCTCACCGTTAAGCCCCGCCCGCTGGTCGGTTATACTGATAACATCGTATAGCTGCTGCCCGCAGTTGGGTGGGATGCGAATGGCGCCGCTGGTTGATTCAATCTCGGCCTGTCGGAGGTAGGCTTCGCCCCTCTGCCCGGCTTGGGAGACACTATCTATGTTACTATCCTCAAGCTGCTTCAGCTGGTCATAGAGCCTGCCTACTTCAGGCCAGGAGATGGAATCGCTAATTACAGGTTCATCACCTGCCGGGTCGTAGCCCTCAACCCGGACTCGGTTGTGCTCCCAGGCTCCCCTGTGGTATCTACCTTCTTTTATGGGGTGGCCCTGACCGTAGGAGTAAACGGGGTTGTCAGTGGCTGAGGGGTTCACGACGTAGGCTCTACCGCCTTCAATAAAGATAAAATCGGGAACGAAGGCGAGAAGCCTTCTTACGACTGTATTACCTTGATTACCGGCATGGATGGTGAAGTCTGGGTAGTAGCTACCCAAGACCTGGGACTCAGATTTAACCTCAAGTTTCAGACCGCATCTTCCCAGAATAAAGGCCAGGATATCCTTGACACTCATCTCATTGCTTGACTTATTCCATCGCAGCTGGTGTCGGGCACTCCAGTTTTTGATAAGCTCCCAGCCATCCGCGGCGTATAGGTTAAGGCCGGCTTTTCCCCCTGAGCTGGTATGCTCGTAGGCGGTAATCCAGAAAGCCAGCCCGGAACTAACCTCGTTGCCCTGTGAGGTAACATAGCCGGGGCTAATCTCCAGCTGGCAGCCGATATCGAGGGTGGTAAGCTCGCCTTCACCGGGTGAGTTATACTGCCCGCCGCTGTTATCGAGCTCGACGACCAGCCTGCCCTCCTCTTCACCGAGTTCCTGCCTTACGTTCAGGATATCGGCGGTTAAATCGAGGCTCTCTTCACTGAGCTTGGCTCGCCAGACTCCGCTGGAGTTTGATAGCCAGCAATGGCTTCCATAATGGGCGATGGCTAATCCGTACTCAGAGGAGAGGTTAAAGGGCACCGGCTCGCGCCACAGGTTGACCCCAAAGTTTGTACCTGGAACGGAGTGTAACCAGAAGGGACGCGTGTAGGCTTCGGTGCCGGTAAACTTCTCGACAAAGAAACAGCGGTAGACATCAGGCTTGGCTATGAATGCCTGACGGTATTCAAAATTGCCGTCTGAGGGGGCTTGAGCGACCTCTCTCAGCTCTGACCAGGTGCCGGCGGGTAGCTCACTGCCGTCACCATAGATAAGTGACCATAGCTTGAAGTTACTGCTTGAGTCCTTACCGGTGACCATGAGATTAAAATCACCGTCATAACAAACTGAGACTCCGGATAAATCGTCGGTGGTTTTATCCCAGCTGGCTTTATCCTGCCAGCTACCATTGACCCGCTTTTTGACGTAGAGGGTAGCCTGGTCAGCCAGGAATAGCCCGATATCACCGTTGGGCTTATAGCTGGCGGCGATACCGTAGATGGCGGTGGTCGGGGAGTAGTCAATGAGCTCCGGGGTGCCCCAGCTTGCCCCGTAATCGGTGCTTGTTAGCTGATAAACACTGCGGTCGTTCTTTATCCAGAAGATAGATACTTCGGCTCCCAGTGAGCAGGCAGCGACGACCACGACATTGTACTGATTGGTGTATATCCACTGGCTGAAGTCCGACTCCGGGCTTGGATTGGTTACCCGCTGTCGGTAGAGCTTTCGGCCATCTGAGGGCGGCGTGAGCCTTACACGGATAAGGGAACCGTC
>CAZHRO010000096.1:0-4408 GCA_964535045.1 uncultured Dehalococcoidales bacterium
ATAACGCCCCACCCGGTATGCACGAGCCCCCCGAGCAATCGGGGGGCTCTTTTTTAGCGAGCCTATATTTTGACCTCAGCCCTGTTCAGACCGGAAGGCTAAAGGACCGTTGTGGTAGGGGTCGGGCTGCCCTACCCCTACGTTCGGGTAGGCGGTGCAGTTGAACAATTCAAGGAAGTGCTGAAGAGTACCTAGTGCGCCTTGAAAGAGGTAGCTGGCTTTTTCTGAGCTTTCCCTATTTGGCTCGACCCGGTGCCTGTGCTATCATTATCTTCATGGATGTTAATGTCCTGATTGATGAAGAGTTCGCTCAACATATAAGTAGCGACTGGCTTCGAAATATAGCGGAGCAGGTTCTGACCCTGCAGGGTGTCAGCGCTGAAACTGAGGTCGGGTTGGTTATTACCAGTCAGGAGAGGGTGCAGGCGCTAAATGAAAATTACCTGGGGAAGGACACCCCGACTGACGTGCTCGCCTTCCACATGCAAGCCGACGTTGAAGAGCCAAGCCCCTTTGTGCTGCCTCCCGACGGAGTGAACCATTTAGGCGAGGTTATCATCTCCTATCCCCAGGCAGCGATGCAGGCTAACGAGCAGGGACACCCCGTAAGTAAGGAAATCGCTATCCTTACCATTCACGGAATATTACATCTCCTAGGGTACGAAGACAGAACACCGCAACTCAGGCAACGGATGATAACCAGGGAGCAGGAAATCCTGAGCCGTATCAAACTGGTCTGACATTTCAACGTTCCTGTCTGAGAGTGCCACACAGTATTGTGAACTGACCAGATATTAAGGAGAAGGCATTTCAAGCCTTAAGTAACGTTAGTCCTTGGGAGGAGGTACGTATGAGGGTTCTCGGGATTGCCGGCAGCCCGCGGCGGGGGGGTAATACCGCCCTCCTGCTGGACGAGGTCATGGGAGGAGCTGTCAGTCGGGGGGCTGAGGTAGAGACCATCGTCCTCAACGATCTCAAGATTACCCCGTGCCAGCACTGCGACGCCTGTCTTGAGACGGGGAGATGCCGTATAGAAGATGACATGCAGATGATTTACCGCGAACTGGAGCAGGCCGACCGAGTGGTGCTGGCTTCACCCATTCAATTCATGGGCCCCACGGCTCAGATGAAGGCTATGATTGACCGTTGCCAGACACTATGGGCGAGAAAGTATGTTCTTAAAAAAGCACCGCTTGATAACCGCCGAGAGAGAAAAGGGCTGTTTATCTCGGTCGGCGCCCTGAAAATAGCCAGCCTGTTTGAGCCAACACTGACCATAATAAAGACCCTGTTCAGGGTCCTTGATATTGCTTATGTCGGGGAACTGTTGTTTTATGGGATAGATGAGAAGGGGGCGATAACTAAATACCCGGAGGCATTGCATCAAGCCTTCCGTGCCGGACAGAAACTGGTAGCAGACTGCTAGCCCACTTCGTCTTTTGACCTGCTTCGTTTGTTATTCAGGGTAGAAAAAGCTGGCCGTCTGTGAGGGCAGAGTATCCGAACTAGCTCCTCTCCCAACACCCTGCCAAAACTTAGGCTACTGAGAGCCCGATTCTAAATAGCCTTGCTGCTCTCGGTAGCCCAATTCCTACCTCTTATTAGCTGGTAGATTATGCCAGGCCAGAGCTACTTATTTAGCCTTTCTTTTTCCTCTTTTTCCTCGGCGGCGGCTTCCTTTTCCTCACCCAGTACGAAGTGGAGAAGTTGCCTTTCCGAGGTCTGATGCGGTAGGAGTTCGTGGGTGATCTTGCCCAGACGCATAACTACAATCCGGTCGGCGGCAATCATTATCTCCCTGAGGTCGGATGATAGCAGTAGTACACCCAGCCCTTTCTCTCTTGCCTGCTGACGGACCACCTCATATATTTCCTCACGAGCGCCGACGTCGACACCACGGGTTGGCTCGTCCAGAATTAAGAGCTTTGATTCAGCCGCCAGCCACTTGCCGATGACCACCTTCTGCTGGTTACCACCGCTTAAGAACTTCACCAGCCGATTGGGTTCAGGAGGCCGCAGGGCCACATCCTTAATAATGCCCTGCACCAGATTCCGGGCCAGCCGCCCAATTATCACAAAGCCTCTGGTTACCCTGTGAAAGGCGGGCAGAATCGTGTTGAAAAGTACCGACTGCTCAGCTATTATGCCCTCGGCCTGGCGGTCCTCAGTGACAAAACCAATACCCATCTTCTTGGCGGACGCGGGGCTGAGGGTTTTGAGGTTTATCTCCTGACCATCGAATATCATCTTCCCCTTGATGGTGATGGTTTTCGGTAGAGCCCCAAAGATTGTCTTACCCAGTTCGGTCTTGCCGGCACCTATCTGTCCCGCGATACCGACGATCTCCCCCTTCCCGACCTTAAGGTTAACACCGGAATAGAGCTCCTTTTCCTTTTCTTTTGCCTCCATATCGCGAAGCTCAATTATGTGAGCCTTGGGCTTCTTATAGACATCCTCCCGGACAATCTCAGCGCTGACCTTTTTCCCGGTCATTTTCTCGACCAGCATTGAGAGGTCCAGTTCAGTGATGTCATAGGTGCCCACGATACGCCCGTCCCGGATAATTGTGCACCTATCGGCGATGTCGAAGACTTCGTTCAGCTTGTGAGTTATATATATTATGGCTACACCCCGGGAGCGCAGTGTGTTGATAAGCTCATACAGGTGCCCGATCTCACCATAGGAAAGGGCAGCCGACGGCTCGTCCATAATAAAGACCACCGGGTCATAGGAAAGCGCCCGGGCAATTTCAACCTCCTGCTGGTCAGCCACCTTCAGGTCGCCGACAATGGCGGTGGGGGAGATATTACTTCCCAGACTCTTCAGGACTTCGGCAGCCCTTTCTCTGGCGTGGCCCCACCGTATCATACCTCGCCTTGACGGCAACCGCCCCATGAAAATATTCTCGGCGACAGTGAGATATTTAACCAGGCCGAACTCCTGATAAACCATGGAAACACGGTTTCGCTGCGCCTCGGTAGGGTTGTTAAACCTTACGCTCTTTCCCGACACAATATAGTCGCCGCTATCGGGCCGATGTACGCCCATCAGTGTCTTCATCAGCACGCTCTTGCCGGCACCATTTTCCCCGACGAGAACGTGAACCTCACCGGCACGCACATCAAAATTCACATCGTATAATACCTGCACCCCCCCAAACGACTTACTAATATTAGTCATCTTTAGCGCAACTTCGTCCACCTTTTTCCTCCTTCAGCAGCTTTGACAAAACAAAAGCTGCTTAATAATCCAGATTGACAAAACAAACCTTCCGTCTTACTGAACCAGGGTTCCCTTTCTTTATGAATATACTACGACTTCTGACAGATTGCAAGGTCTGTAGAGACCGCCTGACACCGAGAATATTATACTACAGAAATAATGAAAGTCAAGCTGTTTTTGCTCCTTGAGACAAATTATTATATCCTCTCTCTACCCCAAGTCGCCTCTAGTTACGAACAAGAGTCGTATCTTCTGGGGAGTTTAGCCACAAAATATCAGCTGCCACGCCGCCGGTTGGTTATTCCCCAAAAAGCCTGGCTGGCTTTCGGCGACAAAGGCATCCTCCGAATGTGCCTAACCGACAGCTAGTTATACTTATTCATAGCTTGGGAGAGCCCCTCGTTAATAATGCTGACGATGGCTGCGCTCACCTTAATTATGACCTCGGTAACAAATTGCTCTTCTTCAGAGGTAAAATCGCTGAGCACATAATCAATTACGGCTTCATTGGCCACTACCGAGTTCTCAAGAACAATCGGCCGCCCGATTCCCACCCTGAGACGGGGAAAATCCTGACTCCCCAGGGAGGAAATGATGGAGTCAACCCCTTTATGCCCGCCAGAGCTGCCGACGGGGCGGATGCGGATTTTCCCCAGAGGAAGGTCAAGGTCATCATGGATGACCAGGAGGTCATCAAGACCGATATCAAATTTCCTCACCAGCCGACTGACCGGCCCGCCGCTTAGATTCATAGAGGTCTGTGGCTTGGCTAAAATCACCGTACTACCCGATACCTCGCCGAGACCGATCCGGGCTCCGCCCTGCTTCCTATCAAATCGAATTCCCTGAGCCCGCGCAAAATGATTAAGGCACCTAAACCCGATGTTATGGCGGTTACGGGCATAGCTCCGCCCGGGGTTACCCAATCCTACAATCAGTTTCAAACTGTAGACCTGCCTCCCTGAGATACTATAGCCCTTCCTTAAGCCTTCTTAATCCATAGATACCTGGCTACCGATTCTTTATCGCACCCACACTGTTTTTTCTCGTAATGTTAGCTAACGGCGGCTCTCCTCGAGCATTCTGATGAACTCTTCCTCGGAAAGCTGTCTTACGCCCAGCGTCTGAGCCCGGGCTAGCTTGGAGCCGGGCTCGGCGCCGACCACCAGATAGCTGGTTTTACGGG
>CAZHRO010000097.1:0-4387 GCA_964535045.1 uncultured Dehalococcoidales bacterium
ACCCTCTGTTGAGCCGAGGTCAGTTCAAAGGGAAGATTGCTCAGGAAGACATCCAGCACCCCGGCATTTAAGCTAAAGGGATTACCCGGCTGACCTTCCTGCCAGTCTCGCTTTTTACTGAGCACCCCCAGCTGAAGGAGGAATAGCTCATCAAAAGCAAGCCTCATCCTAGCCCGTGTCTTCATGGCTTCGTTATCAGGGTAGTGAGCCTGACTGATAGCCTCGGGTAGTGTCAAGAATTTGTGTCGGTTTCTTAACTCAAGCGTTAGGAAGTCGGCTACTGACCCTGCCCACTGGTCGATAACCTCTTTCATAAGCTTTCTTAACTGGCGGGGGCGCAGTCCCTGCGTCAGAGGATACAGAGGAACCAGGCGGCCGGTGTGGACAAGGTCCTCGTTCCCAACTAACTCCCACTCAGGTGACTGGAAGACATGCCTTCCCTTAAACAGGCTAACCCGCCCGCTGATAACCAGCCTGGTATTGGTAGTCAGTTTCTTAGCCAGATAAGGGTTGTTATACCAGACGACGCGGACATTCCCCGTCTCGTCGCCAACAATCGCTTCAGTGCTGCGTCGCCCCCCCAGGAAAACCTCCTGAGACTGCCATACATTGGCGATTATTGTCTCTTCCTCGCCCTCAGTTAGCTGTGAGATGAACTTCTTTTGGCTGTAATCAAGGTGGCGATGGGGGAAGAAGTAAAGCAGATCCCGGACCGTTTTCACCCCGAGCCTATTAAGTTTAGTCGCCAGGCTTGAGCTGATACCCCTGACCGCCGTGATTGGCTGGTCAATAGATTGACTGCCCACCGCTCTCTGTTTTGGGGGCTTTGGCGGCAAATCGGCGGCGAGAGGAGCTCGCCTGACCGCACCTGTTTCTTTCTGGAGAGGCTCCAGCCCATCCAAAAAGCCAAGCATCTTCCTTACCCACTCTTCACGCTGCGCTCTGCTCAGCGAGGCATAGCCGGGGTCAGTTAGGCGAAGACCACGAAACCGGGCTAAAAGCCGGGGATTGGTTAATGACCCCATAGCCTGGCTTGCCCAGCCGCTGAAGAATTTGTCCAGACCACCGATTACTGCTGAGTTCGAGTAGCCCTTTTGGCGCTCAAGCTCAAGAATCTTACGCAGCGCTTTGCTATCTACCGCCAAAACCTTACCTCAATTTGCTTAGTAATCCCGAGGTAAGTAAAGCTGAAATTCGGCATACCAGAAAGAACCACCAAGCCCAGCTATTCCGGGTCTTCAGGCTTAATTAGCCCCATCTTAAGGGTTTTTAGTAGCCTTTTTGAATGGATTGATATTCGGAATCCCGGCTATTCCACCGAAGCGATGTAGTTATAATGAGGTTGCCCCCCCCTGACGAGCTCGATCTGGAGGTGGGGATACTGCTCACGGAGACGGCTACTTAACTGTTCCACTTCGCTGCGTCCGGCATTACCCTGATAGTAAACAGTGACTACCTCGGCGGCATTTAAATCTACCTTGTCCAGCGTCTTACTCAAGGCATCAATAACACTATCGCCAACAGCCACCAGTTCCCCATCCAGAAATCCAATCGGTTGCTTTCTCAGGATATTCAGACCACCCAGTCGCGAAGAGCGCGCCGCCCGCGTAACCGCAATAGACCTTACGGCTGAGAACGCCTTCTTCATTGCCTGAACATTCGCTTCAAGATCGGCCTCACCGTTAAAGGCTAAAACAGCGGCGATACCCTGGGGAACCGTCTGGGTGGCTACTACCTTGACGGTCTTATCAGTCAGCGACCGGACCTTTCTTGCCGCGGGAATCACATTCTTATTGTTGGGCAAAATGATAACCTTGTCCGAAGCCACCGAGTTTACCGCCTGGAGCAAATCCTTGGTACTCGGATTCATGGTTCGGCCACCGGGAACCACCGCGGCTACACCCAGGCTGTTGAAGACATCGCTGAGCCCATCCCCGGAGACCACAGCCACAATAGCGAGACCAGCAATTGGTAGTCGCTCCTTCTGCATCTCCAGAAAGTCCTGATGCTGTTCATCCATATTGCGGATGCTGACCTGGTGCAAAGTGCCCAGTGAGGTAGCCTGGCGGAGGATGCCACCGGGGTCTATGGTATGAATATGAACCTTGACGGCGGTATCATCCCCAACCACGATTAAGGATTCACCTTTTTTCTTCAATCTGGCTCTCAGTTTATCAGGGTCAAGCTCCTGACCCTTAATGATAAACTCGGTACAGTAGCCATAGGGTACCTCATCGGCAGCTATCATTTGAGATGTTCTAGCTGCCTGAGGGACACTGCTGATTATTATCCCCGGCTTGGTTGTCTTCAGCTCCTCAGCCTCACCCTTGAGGTAACGCAGGGCACCTTCTAAGATTGTATACAGACCCTGCCCACCCGCATCTACCACCCCGGCTTCTCTTAGTACGGAGAGTAGATTAGGGGTATTAGCCACCGACTCCCGGGCAGCGCTAAGCGACGTCTCCATAATTGATATCAGGTCATCACAACCACTATCAGCCTTTGATTTAGCGGCGGCGGCAGCGTCTTTAATGACGGTGAGAAGGGTACCTTCTACTGGATTATCTATTCCATGATAAGCCTCAGTTGCCGCCTTCTGTAGGGCATTAGCCAAGTCTCTACCATTGAATAATTCTTTCCCCTCTAATCCCTGGGCCAAACCGTGCCAAATCTGTGACAGGATTACCCCGCTGTTACCCCGTGCTCCCATCAGGGCTCCCTTAGCGATAGCTTTGGCAACGGCTGCCGTACTGTGGTCAGGCGCCCGGTAGGCTTCCTCAAGGGTGGAACGCATCGTCAGTAGCATATTGGTTCCGGTGTCTCCATCAGGTACCGGGAACACATTCAAGGTATCGATGTCCGAGGCATTCTTCTCCAGCCAGTCAGTAGCTGCCATAAACATCTCTCTCAGCTCCTGTCCACTAAGAGCGTCAGCTTTATTCATGATAGACTCTCCCTTATTTGACATTACCTACCCTGACCTTGCCAAGCCAGCACCAGCTATGATAACATTATAGCATCTTATATCGTAATGAGAGCATATCCTCCAGCATCACGATTGTACACCATAATTACTCACTAGTAAAGGGGCTGAGATTAAATATTATGAAATGTGACCTGTGCGGCAAGTCACCTCAATTTGGTCATAACGTAAGCCACTCAAAACACCATACCAACCGTAATTGGGTACCTAATATTCACCCGGTTACACTTACCATAAACGGAGAGACAAGACGACTTAGACTCTGCACCAGGTGCCTGCGGACCCAGCACAAAATCGCAAAAAAGTCCCCCTCCATTTCTGGCTAGGCTCTATTTTTTGCCTCTTTTACCGTTTACTTAGGGTTAAATACGGAATCGTTTTCTTTGCTCGCCCGGACATTTGCTTAGCAGGGCGGCTGAAATCAGCCGAAGTGATAGAGGGAGAGGGCTCAGCTCCCGTATCTGCCAAATCTACGACTTTGCCAACATACTCCTGGCATTGGCCAGCGCCTTTACTACCTGCTCGAGGGCTGTACCGCCAGTGACATTCCTGGCCGCCAGGGAAGAGTCCACCGTAATTGAATAAACATCATCCTCAAATAGAGGTGAAAATTTTTTATACTCATCGAGGCTGAGCTCGCTGAATGATTTACGCTGCTCCGTAGCATAGCTTACTAATCTGGCCACGATATGATGAGCCTTACGAAAGGCCTTCCCTTTCTTCACCAGATAGTCGGCCAGGTCAGTGGCCAAGATGTACCCGCGGTTGACTGCCTGCTTGAGCTTCTCAGGTTTAACCTTAACTTTTTTAACCATGCCGGTAAATACCTCCAAGGTAGAAAGCAGGGTGTCGACAGTATCAAACAGACCCTCCTTATCCTCCTGGAGGTCCCGATTGTAGGACAAGGGCAGCGCCTTCATGGTGACCAGGAACCCGATAAGGTGACCGTAGACCCGTCCGGCTTTGCCCCGCGCCAGCTCGGCAACATCGGGGTTCTTTTTCTGGGGCATGATGCTTGAGCCGGTAGCGTAGGCTTCATCAAGCTCGATAAAATCAAACTCCCCTGAGGACCAGATGATAATTTCCTCCGCCAGCCGCGACAGGTGCATCATACAGAGGCAAGCTGCGGCTTCGTATTCGATTACGAAGTCTCTATCCGAGACGGCGTCAATACTGTTCTGGCTTATCCGACTGAAACCAAGCTCACGCGCCAGGAACTGCCTGTCAATATTATAGGCGACACCAGCTAAAGCACCGCTACCCAGCGGCATGACATTAACTCGTCCCAGGCAATTGCCAAATCGGTCCCCGTCCCGCTGCAGCATCTCAAAATAGGCTAAGAGGTGATGAGCGAGCAGCACCGGCTGGGCCGGCTGCAGGTGAGTATATCCGGGCATGACAAAC
>CAZHRO010000098.1:0-4301 GCA_964535045.1 uncultured Dehalococcoidales bacterium
AGAGCCTGAAGGCTATGGGGTATGAGGCGATTTTTATAGCTCTCGGTGCCTGGGCAAACCAGAGGATGAAGATTGAGGGGGAGGACTTGCCCGGCGTCCTTTCGGGAATAGGTTTCCTTAATGACGTTGCCCGGGAGAAGGCGGTAAAGCTGGGGGCGAAGGTAGCCGTTATCGGTGGCGGTAACACGGCTGTAGATGCGGCCCGGACTGCCCTGCGGCTGGGGGCGGAAGAAGTGGTGATTATCTACCGCCGGTCAAGGGAAGAAATGCCGGCTCACGGTGAAGAAGTGGCGCAGGCAGAAGAAGAGGGTATCCAGATTCAGTTCTTAACAGCACCGGTGAAGGTAGTCAGCCAGAACGGCAGGGTTAATGCTATGGAGTGTATCCGGATGGTTCTGGGAGAACCTGACAGCTCGGGTCGGCGAAGACCGGAGCCAGTAGCTGGTTCCGAGTTTATAATTAAGGCGGACAATGTAATTATTGCCATTGGTCAGAGGTTTGACCTAGATAGCTTTGACCAAGGGAGCTCGATAGATTTAACCAGGCGAGGCTACGTTAATATCAATAACGAAACAATGGCAACCTCTGCCGCGGGGGTGTTTGCGGGTGGTGACTGTGCTTCCGGACCAGCTACTGTAGTGGAAGCCATCGGTGCCGGGCACCGGGCGGCCATCTCCATTAATCGCTACCTGAGCGGGCAGCCGGTTGTTCCTGAGGGTAAGCCCTATAACTGCAGCAAGGGTGAGCTTGAGGAAATTGACGTCAGTGATTACGAGAAGGTGGAGCGGGTTCCCCGGGTTAAGATGCCGGTTTTAGGCCCCGAGGAACGCAGGCGAAGCTTTGCTGAAATTGAGCTTGGGCTTAGCGAGGAGATGGCACAAAAGGAGGCAGGGCGCTGTCTTGCCTGTGGCTGTCAGGACGTATTTGAATGTAAACTACGTAAACTGGCTACCGAGTATGGGGTGGATGACAGCCATTACGCCGGTCGTAAGCGCCATTTACCAGTATATGAAGCCGAGCACCCGTATATCCTGAGGGATCCTAACAAATGTATCCTGTGTGGCCGTTGTGTCCGAATTTGCGATGAGGTCATGGGTATTGGTGCCTTTGGCTTCACCAACCGCGGCTTTAGCACCAGAGTTGAGCCGGCCCTGAGTATGCCGCTGTGCGAGACAAACTGTGAGTCCTGTGGGCAGTGTGTCTCTACCTGCCCGACGGGAGCCTTAACCACCAGGGTACCCCTGTCCAAGCCGGGACCATGGGAGCTTGAGACCGTATCCACCGTCTGTCCCTACTGTGGCGTCGGCTGCAATCTGGAGCTGAACAACCTGGGGGATAAAATAGTCAGTGTTACTTCACCACTGAGCAGCCCGGTAAATAGTGGTAACCTGTGCCGGAAGGGGGCTTTCAACCCCCTTTCTCTTCACCAGCTAAAACGGCTCAGAACTCCTATGATCAAGAGGGATGATAAGTTGACCGAAGTCAGCTGGGAGGAGGCGCTAGCCCTGGCCGGGGAAGGGTTGAGGCAGGTCAGGGACCGAGCCGGTGGTGAGCGACTGGCAGTCCTGTCCTCACCCGAGCTCACCAATGAGGAAAACTATCTTGCTCAGAAGCTGGCACGAATGGCTTTAGGCACCAACAACATCGGTAGTCTCGGCGTTCCTGAAGTTGGGGAAGAACTAATTCGCAGCTTTGGTAAGAATGCTTCAACCTGTTCCTATGACGATATCCCCAATAGTGACCTTATCATACTCTATGATTGCGACCTGGCTGAGGACTATCCGATAATTGCACTCAAGGTGAGAAAGGCGGTTGCTCAGGGAAGCAAAGTGATTACTTTCAGTCACCGAGCCACCCGAATGGACCCCCTGGCCGATATCATGCTGAAGGTCAACCCCAGAACCAGTCTGGGGCTGCTTCGAGCTATGCTCAATTACCTGATATCTTACGACCTGGTTGATGACGTTTTTGTGCGCTCGCATACCACTGGTTTTGAGAGCCTGGCTAACGAGATGAAAAAGTATCCTCTGGAAGGGATTACCGACAGGCTGTGGATAAAACCGGCTAAAGTCATCGAGGCGATACACCTCTATATTCGAGCCCAGAGACCAGTGATCATCGTAAATGCCGATACCATCAGGTCTGCCGAGCTTACCCTGTTAAGTAATCTGGCTCTAATTACGGGTAACATAGGGCGAAGCGGAGCTGGAATAATTACCATGCACTCAGCTGGTAATACCCAGGGGCTCATTGACATGGGGGTGCGCCCCAACTATCTGCCGGGGCAACAACCGCTTACTCATGATGCTGTCAGGCAGAGCATTGAGACGGTTTGGGGTAAGCTGATACCTTCTGAGAAGGGAAGAGATACGGTCGGGATTATTCATGGGGTCGAGAGCGGCGGGATTCAGGGTCTCCTTGTTCTGGGTGGCGGTGCTACTGGTAAGATAGGTAATGCCATCTTTGAGGTTCCGGTATTCTCCGTGATGCTGGATACCATGGTTCCCGGAAGTCCACCCTATCCCGACGTAGTTTTACCCGGGGCCAACTTCGTGGAGAGTGATGGTACCTATACCAACTGCGAGCGTCGAATTCAGCGCTTACACCCTGTCCTTACACCTCCGGCCGGAAAGGAAAACTGGGAAGTTATTACCGCATTATCAACAGCTCTCGGCTACCCGATGGAATATAGGTCGGTGTCGGATATCGAAAGCGAGATTGCTAAGCTGGTGCCTATTTATAGGACAGGTAACGGTAGTCAGTATCCCGAGGGGGAGCAGTGGTCATTCCTCAAAAGTGGCAGGTTTAACCTGCAAGATGGTCTAGCCCGATTTCGGCTTGTGGAGGCTGAGGAGTATAATGTTCTGGAAGCCTTAGCAGGTCTGTCGTAGCGGCGAACTACAACCCTACCAGCGTCACAAAAATAGCCTTCCCCCTTTAGCCCACTGGAATCCCACTACGGTGTTTCCCCATCCCGGAGCATCCCTCATGCTTGGAAGTGGGGGGTGCAGTACAGATAAAGATAGACATTCGAGACACCGAAGGGCTATGATAGCATTATCAGAGTTGGGTTCTGTGATAGAGGTGTCTGGCATTCCCCGTGCCGAAAATACCCTATCTCTGCGGACAAGTTATGATTTTAAGATAAGAGGAGGATGAACCGTGTTAAAACTCACTACCGAGCCGTTTGGAAGATTAATGCGCATGGATGAGCCGGTAGAGGAGCTGGGTATCAGCACTTACGACAGGTTGAGGGATGCCGTCAAGTCTGGAGATAAGGAAACGGCTCTAAAATTGATTGATTATGTTCAAATTGAGGGTAAGGGGCTTCATGATGTCTATTGTGATTGGACCTACGCTCTGCTAACCTGGATTGCCGATAACTATGGTGAGGAGAAGCTCCCTGAGGTGCTGAGATACTGCAAGGAGAAAACTTCAGTAGCCTTTTACGGCCAGCTGAAGAACCTGAAGACAGTAAAGCAGTTGGTTCAGTGGTTTGCTGAGCAGATGAGGGCTCACCGTTCCGGGCCGGGAGAGACGGGAGAAATCAAAGTGTGGGAGGAGGAGGATAAATATGTAATATCCTTTGACCCCTGTGGTTCCGGAGGTAGAATGAGGAGAACGGGAGAACTGGATAAAACTCCGCCACGGACGGGTCCGCCTTTTAACCTGGGTAAGACAAAGAAGGCGTATCCCTGGTCTTGGTATATGAAGGGCGTTCCTTACTATTGCCTCCATTGTAGTGTCTGGCATGAGATTATGGCTATTGAAGCCACGGGGGCTCCCACCAAGATAACCGAGTATGACCCTGATGCTGATGCTCCGTGCAAGTTTTATTTCTACAAGAAATCCGAGCTGGTCCCGGAGAAATACTATAAGCGGGTTGGTTTAGAGAAGCCGCGCAGGTGAACCAGGGGTTGATAGGAAAACTCTTGAGAGGGGAGGTGACAAAGAGGCCCAGCTACTCAAGGTGTTGATTGCTTAGTCGTGTTCATTCGGTTGAGGATACACACGAGGAGACGCGGATGAAAACCACCGATTACAATCTTAGCAAATTAGCTGGACCGGTACTTTATCACAACTTTTAGAATCTGGATACCGATGTGCTGAAAAGAAAAGGAGAGTAAGTTATGGACAGAGTTCTCGGGGGACCTCAAACCTGGATTTATCCGATGCCTGTCCTCCTGGTCGGGGCAGATGTCGATGGTAAGCCAAACTTCATGGCGGTTGCCTGGGGTGGTATTGCCAATGGTGAGCCACCGATGATTTCCGTAGCCATACGGCACAGCCGCCATACCCTC
>CAZHRO010000099.1:0-4289 GCA_964535045.1 uncultured Dehalococcoidales bacterium
CAACTACCTCCGCCCCCTCAATCTCGACCCCGGACCTCACCAGAAGCTGCTGTATCCCGTGTGGTGTGCAGGGTAAGAAGTCCGGCTCACCAATCATCAGTTTACCCAGATTTACCGGATGAAAGCCATCGACATCCTTCTTCGGATCGATGGCATAGAGAACCCTGGTTTCGTCGATATGCTTGGGCAGAGGCAGCTGCACCAGAATGCCGTGAATCCTGGGGTCTTTATTAAGCCTATCGACCAGCGCCAGGAGCTCTTCTTCGCTGGTGTCCGCCGGCAGGTCATGCCGTTCAGAATAAAGCCCCAGAGCTTTGGATGTCTTCTCCTTCTGCCCGACGTAGACCTGAGATGCCGGGTTCTCACCCACCAGAACCGTCGCCAGTCCGGGAACGAGATTATGCTTCTCTTTGAGTTCGGCTATTTCTGCTTTAAGTTCCTCTCGAATCTGCCGTGCAATATTACTACCACTGATAATCTCTGCTGGCATTTTCGCCTCCAAACACTTTTTTGACTCACGGACATCGTCGCTTAAATTGCCCCTTCATAATTTTACTCCACTACTAAGGAGCCGAGCCATTAAATCGTTCACTGCCACAACCGCCCTGGAGCTATCAGGTAGATTAAGCAGAGGCTTTAGCTCCAGGTCATACCGAGAGACCTCATCGTCCAAAGGTATGGTGGCAAGCGGCTCAATTCCCAGCCGGGATAGCTCCTCTCTGACGAGGGGGTCCAGCTCGGGCGGAGCGAGATTGATGATCACCGAACGCCTTCTCACCACCAGCTTGAGCTCAGTAACCAGGCCTTCTATCTGAGCGACAGTCCGCACCCCCTTTACCGAGTGGTTGGACACAATGAGCAGTTCGTCAATATTCTGGGTGGTTCTCCGCGACAGGTGCTCCATCCCGGCCTCGTTATCCATAACCACGCAGGCATAGTTATCGGCCAGGGCGTCAATAAACTTTCTCAGAATCAGGTTGGGATAGCAGTAGCACTCCGGTCCTTCCCCCCTACCCATCGTCACCAAATCCAGCTCTCGACTCTCAACCAGAGACTGGTTCAGGCGGTATTCCAGATAGTTCTCTTTGGTCATTCCCGGAGGGATGTTTATCTTCTCCTCATTAAAAGAGGCGATTATGGAACCAACTGTCTCTCTTACCTCAAGCCCCAGGCTCTCCGCCAGATTGGCATTAGGGTCAGCGTCAACCGCCAGGATTGGTCCCAAACCATTCCTCTCGAGGTAACGGATAACCAGGCTGGCCACCGTGGTTTTCCCGCTACCACCCTTTCCCGCAACTGCTATTGAAATCGTCAAATAGTCAGCCTCCGTCCCAGTTTACTTTTTCTCATTTCAGCCAGTCTCTTAGCTGCCGTAGGAAACTCATCAGCATTGGTGTGGGGCAGGAATAGAGCCGCCACGTAATTATTCATAAAATCAACCCGTTCGCTCAGTTCCAGGTTGGTCATCATCATCGCTACCTTTCTGGCATCGTCAAGCAGGTCGGTAGAAAAAGAGGTTAATCTGGCTCCAGTCAGGGAGCCGTTACCAATAAAGATAAATCTATCCTGAGGAATATCGGGGAGAAGCCCAATGGTGATGCTCCTCTCGATGTCAATATGACTGCCGAAGGCACCGGCAATAATTACCTGCTCCAGATCAGATGGGCTAATACCCACACTCTTCGTTAGCGTCTGACAGCCCGCATACATAGCCGCCTTAGCCCGAATAAGGTTGTCAATGTCGGCTTCGGTAATAACAATGTCCGTGCCAGTCTGGGTTTCCTGCGCCCAGGCAAGAACGTATTCGTAGCCGTCGCTACCCCTCCTGATTCTCCTGGTAGCCACGTCAGTGTTAAACTTGCCGTTCTGGCCGATGACCCCGGCTTCCAGCAGCCCGGCGATAATGTTTATCAGCCCCGAGCCGCAGATTCCCTTCGGTTTTTCTCCATCAATTGTGTGAAGCTCTGGCTCCAGGCTTGACGAGTCCAAATCAAAACCTTCAATAGCCCCGCTGCTGGCGATCATGCCGTGCTTTATCCCCCCACCCTCAAAGGCAGGCCCTGCCGAACAGGCGGCAGTTACCAGCCAGTCTGAATTACCAATCACTATCTCCCCATTGGTCCCGATATCAATGTAGAGGGTCAACCCTTCTCGCTGATGCACCCCCGCTCCCACCACCCCAGAGACAATGTCGCCCCCAACATAGCTGGCTACCGAGGGGAAGGTAAAGACATAGACATGCCTGCCCACCCTGATACCCAGGGAGCGTGCTTTTACCGGGGGGACGAAGTTAGCTACGGGCGTGTAGGGGGATAACCTGATGTGTTGGGGGTTGAGTCCGAGGAGGATATGAGTCATCGTAGTATTACCCGCCACAATCATGTGTCCAATATGCTCAACGCTGATTTGGCTCCGGGCGAGCAGTTCACCGATAATCTGGTTAATGGTAGCTACCACTACCTCCTGTAGCCTCTTAAGACCGCCCGGTCTCTGGGAATAGGCAATACGAGTAATGACATCGGCCCCGTAGCTTATCTGCCCGTTGTAAGCCATCCCCTCAGCGACGACCCGACCCCGGTTCAGGTCAAGGAGTTGCCCACAGACAGTAGTCGTGCCGATATCAAAGGCAAGGGAGTAGTGCTTCTGGCTGGTATCTCCTGGCTCTATCTTTATTACGGTTGGCTTTCGCTTATCGGCTTTAGTCTTGACTGCCTTAACCAGGGTCGTGACCGTAACCCGTCCGCCCTTTTTCCGCTCCACCTGAGGGAGATTTCTTACGATATCGAAGTCTACCGATACGTTCCTGAGGTTGCACCGCCACTTCAAACCTCTGAGCAAGCGGGTCAGATCGCTAACATTATCTCTTAGAGTTGGCGGTGACAGTTCAACATAGCACTTATTTAAGGGGGGGTTGAAACTCCACCCCGTGGCTATCGCCTCAGCCGCCGCCATCCCCGCCTCGCGACTGATTACCGCCGTCTCCAGCCGCGATTCTACCGGGATTTCAACCACCAGGTCAGTAAGTACCCGGCTCTGACAGGCGAGCCGGTAGCCCTGTTCGTACTCCGCGGCAGAAATTCTCTCGCTTCGGGTGCTCTCTACCTGCCCCTTTTTAATCAAAACCTTACAGGTGCCGCAGACGCCATTACCGCCACAGGCGGCATTGACATGTACCCCGGCTGAGCGCGCTGCCGTTAACAGGTTCTCACCCTCCGGTACACTAATATCAATATTGTCCGGACTGAAGTGAATTCTCAGCTTCTTCTTTGTACTCGTCATCTATATCTAATGTTACCAATAATTAAGAAAAAAACTCTAGAAAAGCCCGGTGACCTTCCCGGTTTTAACATCGACGTCAACCTTTCTGAAGGCAGGGTTGGAAGAGGTCCCCGGCATCAGGCTGATGGCCCCAGCGCAGGGGCAGAGGAACTTAGCTCCGGAATAGATCAGTACATCTCGGATGGGCAAAGTCCACCCTTTGGGGACACCCTTCACTGCCGGGTCGTGGGTCAGACTGAGGTGCGTCTTCACCATCATGGTAGCGTAGTCATCATACTGGGGGTCAGATTCCAGCATCTTGGCTTTAGCCTCAGCCTCAGGGCTCCAGGATGCTCCGTCAGCCCCATAGACAACCTTGGCAATCTTGTCCACCCTCTCTCTTAGCTTCATATCCAGGGGATACAGGAAATCAAAGCTGCTTTCGGCTTCGCAGGCGTCCTTTACCGCATCAGCCAGCTCCAGGGCACCATCACCGCCATGAGCCCAGTGGCTGGACACAGCACAGCGAGCTCCAGCCGCCTCAGCCGCCTTTCTCACCATGGCAATCTCATCCTTGGTATCGGTATGGAAGCTGTTGATACACACCACGGGGTTAATACCCGAGGTTCTGATAGTTTTAATGTGGTGCAGCATATTGGGGATGCCCTTCTCCAGAAGCCCCAGGTCCTCCTTGGTGTAGGCATCCGGCAGAGGAAGACCAGCAACCACCTTAGGTCCACCGCCGTGCATCTTCAGTGCCCGAATGGTGGTCGTGAGCACCGAGACATGCGGCTTAAGGCCGCTTAAGCGGCACTTAACGTTCCAGAACTTCTCAAAGCCAATGTCAGCAGCGAAGCCGCTCTCGGTAACGTGGTAGTCAAACAGCTTCAGCCCGACACGGTCGCCAATGATGGAGGACTGACCCACGGCAATGTTGGCAAAGGGACCGGCATGCACCATGCAGGGCTGGTATTCCACGGTGCAGGCCAGGGTGGGGTTGATAGTGTTCCGCATCCAGGCAGTCATGGCTC
>CAZHRO010000100.1:0-4288 GCA_964535045.1 uncultured Dehalococcoidales bacterium
GGCAAAGCCCATGGCACTAGGGGATACAGGCTTCTCCTGCCGCCCTTTGGGCGGAGCGACATTCCCCCCACGGGCATAGCCTGTGGAACCTGCCCTACGTATGGATTATTGAAATAGTAAAGCCGATACTCCCGCTGTTGCTAACCAACCTATACAGTAGTAAAATATACTTGTATCAAGACAATGAGGCTACAGGGAGGCGAGGAAGTTATGGAAAGCGGTACCTGGAAGGTTAAGACCGGCCTGGCGCAGATGCTAAAGGGCGGCGTTATCATGGATGTGGTCAGCCCGGAGCATGCCAAGATTGCCGAGGAAGCCGGCGCCTGCGCCGTGATGGCGCTGGAGAGAGTCCCGGCCGATATTCGGGCGGCGGGCGGGGTGGCGAGAATGGCTGACCCCACAATTATTGAAGCTATTATGAAGGCAGTCTCGATTCCGGTGATGGCCAAGTGCCGCATCGGTCACTTTGTTGAAGCCCAGGCGCTGGAGTCCCTGGGTGTCGATTACATAGATGAGTCCGAAGTACTGACGCCGGCCGATGAAGCCCACCATATCTGGAAGCACGACTTTAAAGTTCCCTTTGTCTGCGGCTGCCGTGACCTGGGCGAGGCACTGAGGCGTCTCGGCGAGGGCGCCGCCATGATTAGAACCAAGGGCGAGGCGGGCACGGGTAATATTGTCGAAGCCGTGAGGCACATGCGCGCCGTAATGGACGGAATCCGCACGCTGGTAGCTACCCCGCAGGACGAACTAATGACCCGGGCCAAGGAACTGGGGGCTCCATTTGCCCTGGTAGAGGAGATACACAAGACAGGAAAACTACCCGTAGTCAACTTCGCCGCCGGCGGCGTGGCTACCCCGGCCGATGCCGCCCTGATGATGCAGCTGGGCGCTGACGGGGTCTTTGTCGGTTCCGGTATCTTCAAATCCGATGACCCTGAGCCCCGAGCAAAAGCAATCGTCAGAGCGACCACCCACTATAAAGACCCACAAATCATCGCTGAGGTCTCTAAGAACCTGGGAAAGGCGATGCCCGGCCTGGATATAAAGCAAATCCCCACCGAAGAACTACTGGCATCTAGAGGATGGTAACATGAGAATAGGTGTCCTTGCCGTGCAAGGAGCCTTTGCCGAGCACATAGCTGCCTTACGCAAGCTAGCAGTAGAAGCCCCACCCATCCGTCAGCCCCTAGAGCTTATCAGTTTGGACGGGCTAATCATCCCCGGCGGAGAAAGTACCTCTATCAGCCGACTGATGCTCGATTACGACCTGGCTGGCGAGATAAAAAAGATGGCAGAAAAGGGGCTACCAATGCTGGGAACCTGTGCTGGTATGATACTCCTCGCCAGGGAACTATCAGATTCCGGGGTAAAGCCTCTGGGGCTGATGGATATCATAGTCAGGCGCAACGCCTTTGGCCGGCAGAGGGAAAGCTTTGAAGCCGAACTCAGTATTCCAGCACTCGGGGAAGACCCGTTCCCCGGGGTATTTATTCGCGCCCCCATAATTGAGCAGGTAAATGGTAACGTGGAAATACTAACCAGGCTGGATAATGGCACCATTGTCGCTGCCAGGCAGGAAAAGCTACTGGCCGCCGCTTTCCACCCGGAGCTAACGGATGACCTGCGCTTCCACAGATACTTTATGCAAATAGTCAAAGGCGGTAATCTTTAGCCAGGAGGACAGGAGTGCAGAAGATAATCACTGACGACCTGGAGGCCCTGCTCAACATTCTACCGCCACATATTCGCCAGCCACTTGACAAGCGAAGTGACAATCACCAGCTGCTGGAGGTAATCCTGGACCTGGGTCGCCCGGCTGAGGCTCGTTTCCCCCAGCAGGAAGTAGTGCTCAACCCCAAGGAAGTCGACGAACAGGATATTAACTATGTCGTCTCCCGCATTAGCAGCTTTGGCGATGACAACCGGGCGGGCATTGAACGCACCCTGCACCGCATTTCAGCCATCCGCAACCGCCAGGGGCGTATTGTCGGCCTTACCTGTCGAGTCGGCCGGGCTGTCTTCGGCACAATTACCGTTATCGCCGACCTTGTTGAGTCGGGTAAGAGCATTCTGCTCTTGGGCGGGCCGGGAGTTGGCAAGACAACCATGCTTCGTGAGGCGGCCAGGGTACTGGCTGATGACTTCAGCAAGCGGGTCATCATTGTTGATACGTCAAACGAGATTGCCGGCGATGGCGATATTCCTCACCCCGCCATCGGGCATGCCCGGCGGATGCAGGTTGCTACCCCTACCAAGCAGCATGCGGTAATGATTGAAGCCGTCGAGAACCACATGCCGGAGGTAATTGTCATCGATGAGATTGGCACCGAGCTTGAAGCTCAAGCCGCCCGAACCATTGCCGAGCGGGGGGTACAGCTAATCGGCACCGCCCACGGCAACACCCTGGAAAACCTGATGATGAACCCCACCCTCTCTGACCTCATTGGTGGCATCCAGACGGTAACCCTTGGCGACGAGGAAGCCAAACGGCGGCGTACCCAGAAATCCATCCTGGAGCGCACCTCACCCCCCACCTTCGACATCGTTGTTGAAATTCAGGGCTGGGACCGGGTAGCCATTCACCCCGATGTCAGCCGGGCAGTCGATGCCATCCTGCGCGGTCAACCGCTGGATTCTGAGATTCGCTGGCTGGATAAAAACGGAGAGGTTAGAATAGAAAAAAGGCCGTCTGAAACCACAGTAAGAACCCGGAGAACCAGGCAGCTGGTCAAAAAAAATGAGGCGCTCAGGCTCTACCTCTTCGGGGTAAACCGGGGAAGATTTGAGCAGATGGCACAGGAGATGCAGCTACCGCTGGACATAGTCAAGAACCTTTCTGAGGCCAAACTGTTCATTACCTCCAAAAACTACTACCGCCGCAAGCCGCAAAAGGTCAGGGAGGCAGAAGAAGCTAACCTGCCCATCTATGTTCTCAGAAGCAACACGCCACATCAAATCAGGCAATTCCTAAATGAGCTTCGTTCCACCGGGGGCCCGGCCAAGACAAGCCCCGTTCAAACTGCTCTCACCGAGGCAGAAGAAGCTGTAGAGCAGGTTAAGAGGGGACAGGAGTCAATAGAGCTCAGCCCCCAGAGCGCCTATATTCGCCGGCTGCAGCACCTTATCGCCGAGCGCAACCAGATGCTCTCCCAGAGCACGGGTAAAGACCCCAACCGGCGGGTGAGGATTTACAGGTAGGGAAACTATGTCTCTATTCATCACCTTTGAGGGGGGGGAGGGCTGTGGTAAGAGCACCCAGGCCAGACTATTATACCGCCGGTTACTGAAGCTGGGTATTCCAGCGGCGCTGACCTGCGAGCCCGGCGGCACTCCGCTCGGAAAGAAGCTCGGACGCTGCCTCAAATGGAGTGAGGCTAAAGAGATAACACCCCTGACCGAGCTACTGCTGTTTAATGCCGCCCGCACCCAATCCGTAACCGAGGTAATTATGCCAAACTTGAAGAGCGGTAAGATTGTTATCAGCGACCGCTACGCCGACTCGACCACGGTCTATCAGGGCTACGGGCGCGGTTTGGACCTGGAAACGGTCAGACGTATTAACAGCGCCGCTACTCAGGAGCTGAAGCCCGACCTGACAATTCTGCTGGATATACCTATCGAGATAGGGCTTGCCCGCAAGCAGGCAGGCAAACCAGACCGCTTCGAGGAGGAGGCACTTGCCTTCCATCAAAGAGTGAGAGAGGGTTTTCTCAAACTGGCAGCTGAAGAGCCAGAGCCACAGCGCTGGCTGGTGGTGGATGCTACCCAGAGTCAAGAGAAAATAGCCGACATTATCTGGCAAAGGGTACGCCAGATGCTTTCCCAAAAGGGAGAATAAGCCAAAAGAAATGTCTAACAGGAAAGTAGCGGTGGCGATGAGCGGCGGGGTGGATTCATCACTGGCCGCCGCCCTGCTAAAAGAGTCCGGCTATGATGTTATCGGCATTCACCTGAAGCTGTGGGCTGACCCCAGCTACAGAGATAACTATTCTATTCTAGAGCAAACCTGCAAGTCCCTTAATATACCCCTTCAGGAGCTTAACCTCGAAGCCGAGTTTCAGAGCCTGGTTATCAACTACTTCTGCCGGGAGTATAGTCTGGGTCGAACCCCGAATCCATGCCCTGTCTGCAACAAGTACATCAAATTCGGCCTGCTCCTCGATAAAATATTAAAAATGGACGCTGGTTATCTCGCGACCGGCCACTATGCCCGGGTCAAACCCTTCCCGGATGGCTATCGTCTTCTCAAAGCAACCGATAAGACGAAAGACCAGTCCTACTTCCT
>CAZHRO010000101.1:0-4284 GCA_964535045.1 uncultured Dehalococcoidales bacterium
AGGATTTCAGACGACATACCGAAAATGACCCGAGAGGAATCTTCCCTCGAACTATTATTGACAAGACTGCTGGCAGTGGGCTAGTATAACTCTAAAGACACCCCCATCAGAAAAACACTTCCCGGGCAAACCACAAATCGAAAAGGAGGCCTATAAAGATGAGTACTTTCAGGATACCATACGGGAACAGTACCATTACGGCTGAGCTACCCGAGAGAACAAGGGTATTACGAAACACCAACCGGCCGCTTCCAGCGCTCTCCAATCCAGCCCAGGCGGTCCGTGACGCCCTGAACTCACCGATTGCTCATGACCCCCTAAGCAAGCTGGTGAACTCCAAGTCCAAGGTCACCATCGCCTTTGATGACCCCATTGGTTCTATATGTTCAGAGAAGAAGCCAGGTTTTGTAGAGATAGCCGTAAAAGTGCTGCTTGAGGAGCTGGACAAGCTCGGCGTAGACCGCCACAACATCCGCCTCGTCTGCGCCATCGGGCTGCATCGGATGTGGACGCAAAGCGAACTGGCTGAGATACTGGGCGATGACCTGGTGAGCCGAGCCAGCCCAAGCTGGTTATTCAACTTCGATGCTGAGGACAAGGACAACCTGGTATTTTTAGGCGAGACGAAACGCAATCATGAAGTTGAGGTAAGCCGCCTGGTTACCGATTCCGACCAGCTCATCTATGTGAGTCACCCCTGGTCACACTTCAACGGTGGCTGGAAAACCGTGACTGTTGGGCTGGGCAGCTGGCGAAGCATACGACACCACCACCGTCCCTTCGCCAAGGCTTCAGGTAAATCCTCACTCGACCCCAAACGCTCTGCCTTCCCCAAACTGCTTAACGAGATGGGGGCCATTATTGAGGCTGAGCTGGCCAAGAAAGGGCGCCGGGTTCTCCTTGTTGAAGGCACCAACAATAACGCCACCCCCCAGGAGCTAGTCCAGGTTGTGGCCGGGCACCCGATTGAGGCTCACAAGAAGGGCATAGATATAATCCAGAAGCAGCAGGTGATTGATGTCAAGGGACAATCAGATGTGGTGGTTTACAGTATCGGTAACAACCGAGACCCCTATTCTTTAGGGATAAAAGACCCCTATACTAAGGAGCCCCTTATTAATCCCATTCAGGTAAGAAACCTGGCTCTATCCTATAGCTACGGTCTCTTCCAGAACGTGCCGCTGGTCAAGCCGGGAGGCATCGTCATCTTCTGCCACCCCTGCCCCAACCAGTTTAACCAGGTCCACAACCCATCTTACGTCGAACTGTTCGAAAAGCTTTTGCCGCATACCAAGGACCCGGTCGAACTCTGGGAGCTCTATGCTGAGGAATATGCCAATCGACCCGACTTTGTCCATAAGTACCGACATGGTTATGCCTTCCACGGATCCCACCCCCTAATTCTATACGGGCAGGGACTATACGGTCTCAATCATGTTGGCAGAGCTTTCCTCGCCGGAGCCACCGACTTTGAGGTTGCCCGAAGATTGAGCTTTGAGCCCTTTGCCTCGGTTGAAGAAGCAATTGCGGAGGCGGAGAACCTGATGGGAAAGGACTGCAGCATCACCTACCTTGATATGCCCGAGAGCTTTGTCTGCAATGTAGAGCCATAGGAAGAAGCTAAAACGTATAATAAAAAGCTTAGAGGGAAACGAAGCAGGCACAACTCAGGATAAGCATCAGCTTAAGGTGTGCCTGCTTTTTGCTTTAGCAGCCAGTATTCCAGGCTATCGGCCAGGGCTAACCAGCTTGCCTCAATGATATTGGTGGAGCTACCTACGGTTCGCCACTGGCTAACTCCATCGCTGGACTCAATAAGGACTCTAACCTGAGACTCGGTGCCGACACTCTCCTCAAGGATACGAACCTTATAGTCAACCAGCCTCACACTAGCCAGCTCGGGGTAGAACCGAAGTAGCGCCTTGCGCAGGGCATGGTCAAGCGCATTAACCGGGCCGTTGCCCTCAGCGGCGGTATGCATTATCTCCGCGCCCACCCTTACCTTTACCGTAGCCTCAGACAGCATCTCCTCAAGTTCCTCTCTAACCGGCGGTCGCCGCCGCCTCTCCACCACCACCATGAAATCAACCAGCTCAAAGGGCGGACGGTAATCTGCTCCCGCCCGATGAAGCAGCAGTTCGAAAGAGGCTTCGGCGTTCTCATACTGAAAGCCCCGGCTCTCCAGCAGCTTAATCTGACCCAGCAGCTTCTTCAGTTCCTCACCCTTACCGGGTAAATCCAGGCCGAGTTCCCTGGCTTTATAGATAATATTCCCCCTGCCCGAAAGCTCAGAGACAACCACCCGCGGCTCGTTGCCCACCCGGCTCGGGTCGATATGCTGATAGCTCTCCGACCACTTTCTCAATGCCGAAACATGAAGCCCACCCTTGTGGCTAAAGGCACTGGAACCGGTATAGGGTAAAGAGATATCGGGAACAAGGTTAGCCACCTCACTCACGTAGCGTGATACCTCAGTTAACCTCGCCAGCCCGGCATCAGTAACACAGTCAATCCCCATCTTGAGCTTCAGATTAGGAATAATGGAGCAGAGGTTAGCATTACCACAGCGTTCACCGTAGCCGTTAATCGTCCCCTGAACCTGACTGACTCCGTCACTTACCGCAATCAGGGTATTAGCCACCGCCAGCTCACCATCGTTGTGAGCATGAATCCCCAAGGGCACTGCGATTCTGTCCTTAACTTGCCTGATCGCGGTTACTATCTCCGCAGGTAATGCCCCACCATTGGTGTCACACAGTATAAGGCAGCTGGCCCCAGCTTCACTGGCAACCTCAAGACAGCGCAGCGCATAATCAGAATTAGTCTTGAAACCGTCAAAGAAGTGCTCCGCATCAAAGAAAACGGTAAGGCCCTTCGCCCTGAGGTAGAGTATTGAATCGGAAATCATACTGAGGTTTTCTTCCAGCGAGGTCTCCAGGACCCTGGTGACCTGTAGTTCTGAACTCTTGCCAACAATGGTAACCGTCGGTAAGCCGACACTAACCAGAGCCTGAAGGTTGGCATCCGCTTCTGCCTTAATTTTGGGTTGTCGGGTACTGCCGAAGGCAACCAGCACTGCATTACGGAGACTGAGACTCTTAGCCCTTCGAAAAAAATCAACATCCTTAGGGTTAGAGCCCGGCCACCCCCCCTCAATAAAATGGACGCCCAGCTCATCAAGCTTGCGGGCAATATTCAGCTTATCAACCACCGAGAAGGAGATGCCCTCCTTCTGGGCTCCATCCCTAAGGGTAGTATCATAGAGCTGAACTGAGGCCACTCCCTAGCCACCCACCTTCTTAGCGATTAAATCACCCATCTCCCTGGTACCAACCTTTATCTTACCCTCGCTCATTATGTCATAGGTGCGGTAACCTTCCTTCAGCACCTCATCAACAGCACCCTCAACTGCCTGCGCCTCCCCTGCCAGTCCAAATGAGTAGCGTAACATCATGGCAGCACTGAGAATTGTAGCCAGGGGATTAGCCATATTCAGCCCGGCCCGGCGGGGGGCGCTGCCGTGACTGGGCTCATAAAGACCGAAGATATTAGCTCCTTCTCGGGGAACTCCAGCCAGGCTGGCAGAGGGCAGCATCCCAAGTGAGCCAGCCACCATTGAGGCTTCATCGGTAAGGATATCACCAAACATATTCGACGCCACCAAAACATCAAAGTAGGCCGGGTTCTGAATCAGCCGCATGGCACAGGCATCAACAAACATGTGCTCAAGTCCAACGTCAGAGTATTCTTCGGCGACCTCACTAGCCACCTGCCGCCACAGTCGGGAAGTCTCCATCACGTTAGCTTTATCCACCGAAACCAGTTTCTTACGCCGCCCCCGCGCCAGCTCAAAGCCCACCCGAACAATCCGTTCAATCTCCCTCTCAGAATAGGTCAGGGTGTCAACTGCCCGTCGTCCCCGGGAGGTCTGCCAGCGCTTTTTAGGCCGACCGAAGTAGAGACCGCCGGTAAGTTCCCGGACAAATATGAAATCCACTCCTTTGATAACCTCCGGCTTCAGGTTGGTGGCATCAACCAGTACCGGGAAGACCTTGACCGGGCGCAGGTTGGCAAAGAGTCCAAGCCCTTTTCTCAACGCCAGAAGCCCATCTTCGGGGCGAACTTTAGCATTGGGGTCACTCCACTTGGGACCACCCACCGCCCCCAGCAACACCGCATCACTCTGCTGGCATATTTCCAGGGTGTCATCAGGAAGAGCCACCCCGGTTTTATCGATAGCCACACCACCCAGCAAACCATACTGGAGTTCAAAATCATGGTTAA
>CAZHRO010000102.1:0-4270 GCA_964535045.1 uncultured Dehalococcoidales bacterium
GAGGTAGTCAGGCTACCGAGACTGGGGAAAATAAGGCTGGGGGTTAAGAGAGAAAACAGTACCGGAACACCGTATCCGTCACCAACCGATTACTTCGTCTGCCCCGATGAGGTCAGGAAAGTCTTTGGCGAGAAGCCGAAGGAGCTCAGAATCATGTTCCCCACCGAGGACGAGTCCCAGTGGGCAGGCCAGCATCTCAAGTGCTATTCAGCATCAAGAGGCCTGATCTGCCGCGGCGACGGCGAGGTGGCAGTTGCTAGGGTTGACATCAAGACTGGGGAGATTGCCACGAAGGAAGCCGGCCAGACAGAGCTGAGGGAAATAACCTGCAACCCTGACAGCTGCGCTCATTACCAGCGTGGGCAGTGCCGCAAGGTCATGAACTTACAGTTTCTGCTCCCGGACTGCCCCGGCTTCGGTGTCTACCAGCTGGATACCAGCTCCTTTTACTCCATGGTGAATATCAACTCAATGGTAAAGCTGATCCGGGGGATCTGCCAGAGGATATCAATGATTCCCCTGTCGCTGAAGCTGGTAGAGCAGCAGGTACAGCCTCACGGCAGCAGAAAAACGGTGCATGTCTTGAGTCTGGCTGCCCCTTACAGTCTGGCTGAAATTCAGAAGTATGCCCAGACCCCACCGGGACAGGTGCTGCTGCCTCCCCCGGACAGCGAAGCTCCGGATGACCTTTTCCCCGAGGAAATACTGGAACAGGAACAGCTTGAGGATATTCCCAGTATAGACGAGGAACTGCTCCAGATATGGAAAATGGTGAAGAGCAAGACCAGAGAGCTTGATGTCAGCGACACGCAGATAAGCAAATGGTTCCGGGAGCATTACCAGCTTGATGCCAGCCTTGCTGACTTAAGACCAACAGCACCACCGGGTAAATTCACCCCTGAGCAGCTAAGACATTTTGCTGATTCTCTAGCGCTCTATGAAGAAAGGTTGAAGCAGAGGAAGCTGCTTTAGCCAGCGATTGGGAGATATGCTAATTGACTGGTTCGATCTTTTCAAAAGAAGCTCCTGACCTCCTTGAAGACCACTTCCGGCACCTCCATGAAGGAAGCGGAATCAGCCTAGAGGTGATACTGGAGAGGGGCTACAGGAGTCTCTTAGGAAGGGCCGAGCTCAAAAAGCTTGGCTTCTCCACTGCCCAGCAGCGTATTCCCGGTATCCTCATTCCGCTCTGGGGAGTTAACGGCGAGCTGGTCGGCCATCAGTACCGTCCGGACAATCCACGCCTGGACCAGAGGGGAAGACCGGTCAAGTACGAGTCTCCCAGAGGCACAGCCAATCACCTTGACTGCCCCCGCCGCTCTCAGGGAAAGCTGGGTGACCCGGCGGTTCCCCTTTGGATTACCGAAGGCAGTAAGAAGTCCGATGCCCTGGCGTCAAGAGGGGCCTGTGCCATTTCTGTTACCGGCGTCTGGGGATTCAAGGGGAAAAATGCGCTTGGAGGTACTACCTTCCTTGCCGACTGGGACTATATCGCCTTGAACGGCAGGACGGTCTACCTCGCCTTTGATTCCGACATCATCACCAAAGAGCCGGTGAAGAAAGCCCTGAGCCGGCTCATCGAGCACCTGAGCCGCAGAGGGGCCAAAGTCCTGGTGGTTCATCTGCCCCAAGAGGGAAGCGGAAAGGTTGGAATTGACGATTATCTACTCAAGCATTCCCTCGAGGAGGCAGAGAAGCTGGCTGAAGAAGCCGGCAGTACGGAAGCAAAGACTATTGAGCACGCTGTATTAGGCTTCATGCTCTCCGACGGCACCGTTGGCGAGATGATAGTAAGCGAGAATGATGAGCGTGCCTTCATCGTAGCCAGTTCGGGATCGGTGAGGAGGATGGAGCGGTATGAGGCAGGCAAGGTTGCCTACGTTCCCTCTGGCGACCCGCTCGTAGGGCAGGTGGTGCATTTTGCCGCCACCGCGGCACCCTATGACTCCCAGGTCACCCTTTTCAGCGAGGTCAAGGCATTCATTCACCGATATGTTGAGCTTCCAGCTGACTTCGAGGACATTGCTGCCCTGTATGTGCTGCTGACCTGGGTGTATGAGTTTGCGCCTTCCATTCCCTATCTCAGGGTCATCGGCGATTGGGGCTCGGGCAAGACAAGGTTCCTGGACGTCGTGGGAAGGATCTGCTTCCGGCCCATCTTTGCCTCAGGAGCGACGACTCCGTCTCCAGTATTCCGCATCCTGGACAAGTTTCGGGGAACGCTGATACTCGATGAAGCTGACTTTAAAGACTCCTCAGCCTGGGTGGAGATGGTCAAGATACTGAACAACGGCTACCGCCCCGGCTTTCCTGTGCTCAGAGCTGATAAAGAAGACGGCAGGTGGTACCCCCACGGCTACCAGGTCTTTGGGCCCAAGCTTATCGCCACCCGCTCGACGTTTAAGGATGAAGCCCTTGAGAGCCGCTGCCTCACGGCGGAGATGATGCCGCTAACCAGGACGGACATTCCGAGGGTGCTGCCGCCGTCGTTTCACGCTGAGGTCAAAGAGCTCCGCTCGAAGCTGCTGACCTTCAGGCTGGCTAACCTGCTCAAGCTGAAAGGGAAGACCTTCGGCAACGAACTTATTGAGCCAAATCTGCAGCCCAGGCTTCAAGAGATACTGATTCCGCTCAAGGCGATGGTGAACGGCGACCTGGCCATGGCTGAGAGCCTGAGCGCCTTCATATACCGTTTACAGGAATCGCTCTTCGTGCGGCGGCGGGAGAGTCCGGCAGGACGGGTACTGGCAGCGCTGATAGAGCTTCACGAAGAGGGCATTGAATTATCTGCCAAGAACATCGCTGACAAAGTCAGCGAGATGGACGATGATGCCCCGACCCTGACTACCCAGAAGGTCGGCTGGCTGACCAAGAAGCTCGGTCTGGAGAAGGATAAAGACAGCTCCAGCCGCCGGCACGTGATCCGCTGGGACGCGGAGAGAATAGCCCGACAGGCAGCAATATACGGGCTTAATGACATGTTTCCCATATCCCAGCAAAACTATTTCGAATCTTTCGAAACTTTCGCTCCAGATACGGACTCACGAGTGAAAGAGTTTCCGAAAGAGTTTCAGGCCGGGCAAAACTCTTTCGCCAGTTCTGAAGCTGAAACGAAAGAACCGAAAGAATCGAAAGAGTTTTCCGAGGATAGGGCGGAAGCCAGGGTATTACCTGTTCTGGGCATGACCCTGAAGCAGGCGGTCGCCATATGGGAGGCAAAAGGCAGGCCGGTAATCCCCCTCGGTCCGGGTGAGAGCTGCTTTGATTTGGCACGTCTTCTCGATCACAAGGAGATTAACGAGCGCCATCTTGCGGCTGTAAGGCAATGGCTGGCAGACAACGGACCGCCAGCCACCTCCGGCAGCAGCGCTCATGAAGCTGAGAGGCTCACTGACTGGGATGCCCTCGAGAGAGATATCGACACATTCCTGCGTGAGGCGGAAGATGACGGCTAACCCTGTTCAACTGAAGATAAAACTGGAAAAGGCGATTGCGGCAGCACGGGAGCGCGGGCTCGACACCTCCGTGTGGCAGGAAAAGCTGAGCAGTCTGATTCAAGCTCAGGAGGTGGCGGCGAAAACATACGAACTCCTGGAGAAAAAGGGCTGGTGCCTGTGGCGGTGCCGCAATCTCGATGACGAGGTGATTGTCGTGGTCAGAGATGAGCTGGTGAGCGGGTATCCAGAGGGCTACGCAGTTTATACCGATCAGGAACTTGAGTATCTTTCCGAAGCCAGTAGTTCCACTTTGAGACTGGTTCACCAGGCCAAGAAAATGGGTGGAGCTTTAGTAATTGGAGTCGATGAAGGGAAGTAAGCCTGTGAACAGAGGTTTATCATATTCTAACTCAATAATCGACACGCTGGTTGTCCAGCTTGAAGAGTGCTGCGGTGACGGCATTGACTGCGGGCGCTGCCCGGTAGCAGCGCAGTGCGTCGACCGCTGGGACTCGGTTTGCCAGCATCTCAGCAGGGAACAGTATCTCGAGTTTGCTGCTCATCTGGCCAAGCTCAGGGACGAAAAGTGGCTTCTTTCCACTGCCAACCAAATACAGAGGTAGATTCAATGCTTGAGAAGCTCTACGAAATGCTGTGGCGCAGGGTCGGCGGCAGGCCCTGGACGGAGATCGTGCGGGAGGAGCAGCGGCGCGCGCCGCTGGTCTTTCTCCTGATCTTCCTTGGTCTCGGCATCCTGGTGGGCAGACTTACCGGCAAGTACTGGTGGCAGATAATGCTCGGCTTTATCCTGGGCGTCATCTGCGGCCATTTCT
>CAZHRO010000103.1:0-4247 GCA_964535045.1 uncultured Dehalococcoidales bacterium
GTTGCCCTCCTGGGGTTCAAAGGTCCCGATGCAGCCCCTCAGCCCGCCGAGCTTGTGGATGGAGACAAACACCCCGGCCCTCTTCTTCATCTCAGGGGTAAGCTCTTTCGGTGGCTGGGGGACCTTGCCCTCCTTAACGTAGGTCTCCACGGTTTCTTTGGCCAGTTTGGCCAGCGGGGATATTCCCTTTATTATTATCCCGGCGTAGCCGACCACGGCGGAGTAATCCCCGGTGGTATCACCGCTGGTCTGGTATCTCACCAGCTCGGCACCGGTTGCCCCCAGCTTCCTCGCTGCCGAAATCAGGGCTACGGTGGGGGCGTAGCCGCACATCGAAATATTAAGCTCGTCAACCCGTCTTAAAAGCTCGTCCTCATTTAGCTCCAGTATCGCCTCAATCGCTTTTTTGTCTTTCCTCTGAGCCGACTCCTGCGGCTCGTAGTGGGTCATATCACTTGAAGCAATAACTACCGCCTCTCTACTTAGGTCTTTAACAGCCCGGGCTATCTCTTTCCCGATCTCCTTAAAGGCAGCGCCGCTGGCGTAAGCGAGGGTGATGGGCACGAACCGGATATCTTTTTTGAAATACTGTAAGAACGGGATTTGAACCTCAATGGAGTGTTCGTGCTGGTGCGCTCTGGGGTCTTCTTGCAGGTATTGGGAACTGGCTAAAATATGCCGGGCCAGTTCTGAGTCAATCTCTGCCTTCCCCAGAGGTGTCTCCCAGGTGCCCTCGGTCATAATGCTGAGCGGCTTACCCATTCCGGTATGGTTGGGTCCCATGATGATAAAGGTATCTGTGAGTTTAACTCGTGAGAAGACAGCCCCGGCGACCGGCCCCGAGTAGATGTAGCCGGCGTGGGGTGAAACCAGACCGATAACCTTCTCCTTTTCGGCAGTCTCGTCAACCATCCCCCGAATCATCTCTCTGAGGGTGGTTTCCTGGGCGGGGTAGAACTGACCGGCAACGGCAGGCTTTCTAATCATGGTGCCCTCCCTCGGCTTCGCTTGTCTTGAAATTAAGCTCGGCCCCGCAGAACTTACACCTTGAGCCGTCCAGACCGACTACCCTGGTCTGGTAGCCATACCTTTCTACGTTCAGTTTACCACAGGAATAGCAGAATGTGCTCTCACTTCTGTGCCCGGGGACATTACCCGCATAGACAAACTTGAGGCCGGTCTTTTTCCCGATATCACAGGCGCGCTCCAGGGTAGCAATGGGAGTTGGAGGGATACCTTGAAGATGGTAGTTGGGGTAAAATCTGGTGACATGCCACGGAGTGAGTTCCCCCAGCCTGTCTCGTATCCACCGGGCGATATCCCCAAGCTGCTGGTCGTCATCATTCATGGTGGGGATGATATTGGTAACCACCTCAACGTGCATACCCCACCTGTTTTTGGCCCGCTCGGCAACCTCAAGAATTCGGCGCCAGTGGGTTATCCTGGCCAGACTTCGATACAGGGAATCGGAAAAGCCCTTGACGTCAACCCGCCAGGCATCCAGGTAGGGCCCGATAGTGTCCAGTGCCTCCGGGGTCATGTACCCGTTGGTCACATACACGGTGTAAAGATTATTCTCCTTAGCCAGCTTGGCTGAGTCAACGGTGTATTCAAACCAGATGGTGGGTTCGTTGTACGTCCAGGCAATGCCGGCGCAGTGGTGGCTTTTGGCCATTTCTACTGCTACTTGAGGTTGAATTTCACGCGGCCCACGACGTGGCTCAGGAGTCTCCTGGCAGGATATTTCCCAGTTCTGGCAGTCCTGGCAGTGGAAATTGCAGCCCCAGCTACCCAGAGATAGGGCTAGGGTTCCCGGGAAGAAGTGAAACAGGGGCTTCTTTTCAATCGGGTCAGCGGCTACCGATGATACCCGGGCATAGTTCAGGTTAAAAAGGGTGCCATCCCTGTTCTGATACATGCGGCAAACGCCAAGTTTATCCGGGTTGATTATGCAGCGCCACTGACAGATATGACACCTGACCCTCGAGTTTGACAGCTTCTCATAGAGCATCGCTTCGTGCATGGCATCACCCTACCCTTTTAAGTAATTATATCACTCGTTTAGTGTTAGTTATAGCCTCCGTGTATTTATCGTTTATATTTTTGGTAATCTTTGCCCTTGACTACCTGATTATGGGCGGGTAGACTTATTGAGGCAGGTTTAATTGATGAAAGTTATCGGTCTTACGGGCGGCATAGGCACTGGCAAGAGTACCGTGGCTCGGTTTCTGGCGGAGCTGGGGGCGGTTGTTATTGATGCGGATAAGGTGGGCCATGGAATCCTGAAGTTTGATACTGAAGTTTGGCGTGAATTGGTGGCGACCTTTGGCCAGCAGATTCTTACCCCTGACGGTGAGGTTAGCCGTGAAAAGCTGGGTGAAATGGTATTTGGAAACCCTGAACCTTTAGCGAGGCTGAACGAGATAATGCGCCCGCGGATAGCTGAGCGGGTTAAGGCTCAGCTTGATAGATATCGCAGGGAGGGCGTGAAGGCGGTGGTGATTGAAGTGCCTCTTTTACTGGAGTGCGGCTGGGCTTCGCTGGTGGATGAGGTCTGGGTTACCCAGGCTTCTGAGGCTACCGTCCTGAGACGGCTTAATGAGCGAACCGGGCTCTCGGAGCCAGAGTCTATGGCTCGCATCCGCTCGCAGTTGCCTACCGGGGAGCGACTAAAGCAGGCCGACGTTGTAATTGATACTGACTGCAACCTTGAGGAGCTTAAAACGAAGGTAGAAGAACTTTGGCGGGGGCTTAAGTCACGCGGGTTGTGATATTTACCAAACCTTGACGCTCCTCCCAGCACCTGTTAGAATTGTTTGCTCGTTTGGTGTCAGTCGAGACTGGGGCGGGACGTATAGCTTGCTGGTTGCCATTATTTAGGGGCATTCGACCTAGAAACTAGCGAACAGGAGGGTTAATAAAGGTGGAGTCGCAAATTGACGTCTTAAAATCGGCGCTATTACTTTTACACTGCCAGAATGACATTGTAAAGCCTGAAGGTAAATTCGCCTTCTCCGGCGTGACGGCTCAGGTCGCAAAGCATAAGTTACTTGAGCATTGGGTCGCTGTAATCAGGGCGTGCAGAGAGGCCGATATGCGTGTCATCTACGTTAACAATGTTTTCCGGCCGGGGTTTCCTGAGCTGGGTGAGAGGCCCTTTCCCTTAATGAGAGGGACAAAAGAGTATCGGGCTTTTATCAAAGGTAGTTGGGGAGCTGAAAACCCCGAGGAGATAAAGCCGCTAACCGATGACATTGTTATTGAGAACTACAATACGAGTGCATTCTCTTATACGAATTTGGATATGATTCTTCGCGCCAGCAGGATAGAGCACCTGTTTTTGGCCGGGGTAGCCACCACCTTCGTCATTAACAGCACCGCCCGATACGGAGCTGAGCTGGGTTACGAGATTACCGTCCTTGAGGATTGCTGTACTGCTTTTACTGACGAAATGCATGATTTTGAGATAGCCAATGTACTGCCTAATTTTGCCGATATTGCAACGTCACGCGAGATGATGGCGGCTCTTGGTAAGAAGTGAGCCGGTGGCAGTCGGTCTGTGAGTTAGTTTACCCATCGTCTTAGAATTGGTATTTATCGCTCACACCGTAAGGCGCGCAGGCGTTTGACAGGCAGGGATGCCAGTTGATAGAATGTAGAAGCTGACTAATAGCGATTGAGGTGATAGAAATCCACGCAATTATTGAAACCGGCGGTAAGCAGTATAAGGTAGCCCCGGGTCAGGCGATTGATGTCGAATGTCTGGGTAAAGCTCAGGGAAGTAAAGTTGAGCTGGAGAGGGTTCTGCTTATTGCCGAGGGGGAGAAGGTAACTATTGGTGACCCTACCGTAAAAGGGGCGAAGGTGGTGGCTACTTCCGAGGGTGACGTAAAGGGTAAGAAGGTCATTGTCTTTAAGTACAAGCCGAAGACTCGCTACCGCAAGAAGACGGGGCATCGTCAGGTTTATACCCGGTTGATGATAGACAGGATAGTTGCCCCCAGGGCGAGGAAAGTTACGTCGCAGGAAGAGGCTCAGTAACATAGGAGGCGTGGTTAGAAGTGGCGCATAAGAAGGGAGGCGGCTCCAGCCGCAACGGACGGGATAGTAATGCCAAGCGGTTGGGAGTAAAGAGGTATGCCGGGCAGAGTGTGGGTGCTGGAACTATTTTGGTCAGGCAGCGGGGCACTCGAATTCACCCGGGTAATAATGTGGGCGTTGGTAAGGACTATACCCTCTTTGCTCTT
>CAZHRO010000104.1:0-4227 GCA_964535045.1 uncultured Dehalococcoidales bacterium
GCCTTGAGTCGTAACACCTGCGTAAACCATCCCCCCCTTCCCAAAATAGTCCACTTAGAAACTTGACACCGGTATACCGCCGTTGTTATGATATTAATTGCTAATAATAAGCATTTGCAATAAGTGATGGCTACGAAAGGCATTCTGTCCAAGGGTAAACAAAAAGAGATGAAATCAGCCGGGCTGAGAATGACCGGCCAGCGAGCCCTGATTCTGGATATCATCAGTCAAAGGCCCGGGCACCTGGCGGCTGACGAGGTCTATAGCCTGGCGCGACAGAGACAACCCGGCATTAGCTTATCTACGGTCTACCGAAATCTACAGGCACTTAAAAAGCTGGGCCTGATTAAGGAACTACACTTTGACGATTCCCACCACCACTATGAAGTTAAGCCATCGATAGAACACCATCATCTGGTGTGCCAGGGTTGCGGCAAGGTGGTAGAGTTTGGCTGCGAGCTAAGTCAGAAAATGATGCAGGAGATCGCCCGTAAGAAAGGCTTTAAGGTCACCGGGGTGGAAGTTCATATGACCGGCTACTGCGCCGAGTGTCAGCGAAGGCAGGAATGAACATTGGATTATGGGGTGATAATCTGTGATAGTCGCACCTGAACCGTGATTTGGTGGCTTTGCTGGGCCAGGAGGGTATTTGGCTATGTCGGTTAAGCTTCTAAGCGAGATGAAGACAGGCGAGAAGGGTAAGATAAACAGAGTAGAAGGTGGGGGTGCGGTTCATCGTCGCATTATGGAGATGGGAGTAATCCCCCAGACTACGGTTGAGGTAGAGCGGATAGCGCCTATGGGAGACCCTATCTGGATTAGACTCCGGGGCTACCAGTTATCGTTACGTAAGGAAGAGGCTTCTAAAGTATACGTGGAGATAGACTAAATTATGACTCAGCATATGCCGTTAACCATGGTCGGTCCGGGAGAGAAGGTTACCGTAGTCGGGGTCAGGGCTGGTCGTGGCCTAGCCCAGCGACTGGCTGATATGGGTCTAAACCCGGGAGTAACCCTGAAGGTAGTTAACAGTCAGATGCCGGGCCCGGTAATTATTAACCTCAGAGGCTCAAGGCTGGCTCTGGGCTTCGGTATTGCCCATAAGATTATGGTGGCGAGAACAGATGTCTGAGGAGATAACGGTGGCTCTGGCAGGGAATCCTAACTCGGGTAAGACCACGGTGTTCAATAACCTGACCGGGTCGCGCCAGCACGTGGCAAACTGGCCCGGCGTAACCGTTGAGAAAAAGGAAGGGCACTACACCTACCAGGGATATAGGGTCAGGGTTGTCGACCTGCCCGGAGTCTATAGCCTGACCGCCTACTCTCCTGACGAAGTGGTGGCGCGTAACTTCATTCTGGAGGGCAGGCCCGATGTCGTCGTCGATATCGTAGATGCGTCAAATCTGGAGCGTAACCTTTATCTAACCGTCCAGCTGCTCGAGCTGGAAGCCAACCTGGTAGTGGCGCTAAACATGATGGACGTGGCTAAATCACGCGACTACCAGATTGATGTTGCTAACCTGGCCCGGGAGCTGGGGGCACCGGTAGTCCCCATGGTAGCTACCCGTCGGGAGGGACATAGGATGCTCCTCCAGACGATATTGGCTGTTTTTGAGGGTAAAGTAAATCTGGAAAAGGTAAAACTCTACTACGGCAGCGAGCTGGAAGAGCATATCAAGGAACTGGAGACCATTATTGCTAAAGACGAAAAGCTTTCACATCAATTCCCAGCCCGCTGGCTGGCGATAAAGCTTCTCGAAGGTGATACGGAGGTAATGGAAAGATTAGGGATTAGAACCCTTGAACGAGACAAGGCATCGGAAAAGATAAACGTTATCGCATGAGTATCGACGACATAATACAGGCTCGAAACAAGAGCATTGTTCATCTGAAAAGGGTTTTTGGTGGCAGCGTCGAAGCCGTCATCGCTCAGGAGAGATACGGCTTCATTGGCGGTTTACTTAAGGATACTCTGAGAAAGCCGATTACTGAGAAGGTCACCCGCTCGGATAGGATAGACCGGGTGCTGGTTCACCGGGTATGGGGTATTCCAATATTCCTCGGGATAATGTATGGTGTCTTCCGCTTTGTCTTTGACGCCGCCGCTCCTCTTTCAGATCTGATTGGCGCTGGTTTTGATGCTGCCATTGAACACACTGCCGGGATTTTCCCGTCCTGGTGGGGTTCACTCCTGAGCGATGGCATCATTGGTGGGGTCGGTTCCGTACTTACCTTTGTGCCTAATATCTTCTTCCTCTTTATCGCCATTTCCATTCTGGAGGACTGTGGTTATATGGCGCGAGCTGCCTTCGTAATGGACCGGGCGATGCACAGGATAGGGCTGCACGGGCGTTCCTTCATCCCCCTGATACTGGGCTTTGGCTGCACTATTCCCGCGATAATGGCCTGCCGCACTATCGAAAATCGCAGCGACCGTCTGGCTACCATGCTGGCAACCCCCTTCATGTCCTGCGGAGCGCGTCTACCCATCTACGTTCTCATTGGTGGTGCTTTCTTCACGGCCCACGCCGGTCTGGTAGTCTTTACGATGTATCTTATTGGTATCGGGGCCGCCGTCTTCACCGCCTGGCTGCTCCGCAAGAAGCTGTTCCGCGGTGAGTCGGGACACTTTGTTATGGAGTTACCTCCCTACCGGTTACCAACCTTTATCGGCGTCGCCACGCATATGTGGGCGCGGGGTAAGCAGTTCCTGAAACGAGCGGGAACAATTATCTTCGTCGCCGTAATACTGGTCTGGGTGCTGGCAAGCCTGCCCTGGGGGGTGGAATACGCCAGTGAAGCCAGTGCCCTCGGACATATGGGTAGCGCTCTAGCGCCGGTATTTACCCCGCTCGGCTTTGGGCAGTGGCAGGCGGCGACCAGCCTTATCTTCGGGTTCCTGGCTAAAGAAGTTGTGGTGGGCAGCATGGGCGCTATCTTTGCCGTTGAGCAGGGTGCCCTGGGTGGTGCCTTAGTAGCCCAGCTCGGCTGGACGCCGCTGGTTGCCTTTAGCTTTATGGTTTTCAGTCTGCTCTACGTGCCCTGTGTTGCCGCTATCGGGACTATCCGAAGCGAAGCCGGAGTCAAATGGGCCTGGTTCTCGGTTGCCTATACCATGAGTATTGCCTGGGTTCTCTCCGCCCTTGTCTTCAATATTGGAAGATTATTTGTCGGCGGTTAGCAAGCTAAAGAGAGAGACTAAGAGTACTCAGTCAAAGACGCCGAGCATTCTTAGTCCCATGTAGAACATGACACCAATAAATATATATCTCAGCCTGTCGGCGGGAAGCCGGTGGGCAGTTCTGGCTCCAACCTGCGCCATGCCAATACTGGTAGCCGCCAGTAGTGCCCAGGATTGTAGATTCAGGTAGCCTATGGAATAGGCGGGCAGCCCAGGAACGCCCTGCCCTCCCAGGATATAGCGGGTTAGGCCGCCAATGCTGGTAATCGTGACCACGCCTAAAGAGGTTGCTACCGCCTCGTGGGTGCTAAACCTGAGCAGCATTATCATCAGGGGTACGGCGATTACGCCACCACCCAGCCCGGTGAGACCACTGATTAAACCTATCGGCACCCCGCAGGCTAGCCAGAGCCAGGGATTATTCCTCGGTTCACCACTAGCCTCCAGCGGCTTATGAATGAGCATTCTGATGCCGGACCCCAGGACGGCGCTGCTAAAGATTATCTTCAGCGTCGTCCCGGGAAGATAAACAGCCAGAGTGGCACCAGCGTAGGCACAGGCCAGACCGCAACCCCCGATAATGAGGGCAGCCTTCCACCATACGGCTCCCATTTTATGGTGCCTCCAGGTACCGCTGGCAGCGGTAGGTAGAATGACTGCCAGACTAGTACCGATTGCCAACTTGATAGCGGTATCTAGTGGGATACCCATACTAGTAAACACCATATACTGCACTGGTGTCATAATAAAGGCACCACCGACACCGAGGAACCCGCTGGCAAAGCCAGCACCGACGCCGGTCCCCAGTAGAATAAAAATATTGGCTGTTGTCATTGGGCTATGTCAGACTGTAGCTCGTTGGCTGAATACCCAAGGTTTTATGATAGACTGTAAACAAGACCTTTCATTATAACATTATTCGCCGATTGCGAATAATACCCTTGGTTGTTATAATACTGCTGAAGTGGGGGCTGTAGCTCAGCTGGGAGAGCGCCTCCTTTGCACGGAGGAGGTCAGGGGTTCGAATCCCCTCAGCTCCACCA
>CAZHRO010000105.1:0-4214 GCA_964535045.1 uncultured Dehalococcoidales bacterium
CCTCTCCGTTAGTTATTCCATATACTAATCACTCATTTCGTCGCTTCGAGACAAAAAGCATGGTGTATGGTTGCGACTTTGGGAAGTGATTGGCATTGGCAGATGGGTAGCAGTTGAGTATAATGCTGGTGTACCTAGAGAATAGGATCCACAGGATAATAATGTAAAGAGGCTCCGGTTTGCGGTGATTGTGGTATTCTGTGGATAACGGCACACGAAATGCGGTTGGAGGCTACAATAGCCCGGCGGTGATATGAAGGCTGGTATCCTAGAGCGTGTCGAACACCTGGTGGTAAACAAAGTGCCCGACCCTGAACTGGAGAGGGGGTCAGTCATACTTAGGGTGAAGGTATGCTCTATTTGTGGTACCGATTTGAGGATCTACCACCACGGCCATCCAAGGATCGAATTACCACATATTCTGGGACACGAGATAGCCGGTGAGGTAGAGGCAGTTAGTGACGAAGTTACCAACTACAGGGTGGGGGAGCGGGTCACCGTTACCCCGAGGATAGCTTGTGGAGAGTGCTTCTACTGCCTCAGGGGACAGCCCATCTACTGCCAGAATAGCCGTAGCTTTGGATACCAACTGCCAGGGGGCTATGCCGAGTACCTGCTGGTTCCGCCACGAGGTGTAGAGTTTGGCGTGCTCAGCAGGATCCCCAGCACGCTTAGCTCTAAGGAGGCCTCCCTTGCCGAACCCTTGGCCTGCTGTCTGAGAGCCCAGAAGGCATCACGAGTTATCCCCGGGGATACCGTAGTGGTACTTGGCGGAGGGCCGGTAGGTATAATGCATTGCCGCCTAGCCAAGGTCAATAATGCTGGTAAAGTCATCCTTGTTGAGAGGGAGAGTAGACGCCTGGAACAGGTAAACCTTAGCTCTATTGACGAAATGGTCGACTCCACGAAGAGTGACCCGAAGGCGGAGATAGCGGCTCTCACTGAGGGCAGGGGGGCCGATGTGGTAATAGTCGCCTGCTCCTCTGCGCAGGCGCAGGAGGAGTCTCTGTCGCTAGTGGGTAGGGGAGGGAGGATCAACTTCTTTGGCGGCTTGCCTCCGGGTCAGTCGAGCATCAGTGTAGATAGCAATGTGATTCATTACCGTCAGGTTTCAGTCCAGGGCTCACACGGTTCGACACCGCAGGATAACAGCGAGGCCCTTGACATGCTCGGGAGAAAAGTACTGGAAGTCGGTGACCTTATCACTCGCACCTTTGCTCTCGATTCCATCGAAGAAGCCTTTTTCTTTGCCGAACGTAAAGAGGGTATGCATGTGGCAATATGTCCCTAACACGGGACTACATAAGGGGGTAGCATGAAACGCATTGCAGTGTTGACGAGCGGGGGTGATGCTCCGGGCATGAATGCCTGCATTCGGGCAGTGGTACGTGTCGCTCTGGCTAACGGCCTGGAGATTTTGGGGATAAGACGCGGCTATGCCGGACTCATTCGTGGAGATATGGTACCCATAGACAGGAGAGCCGTGGCTAATATTATCCATCAGGGTGGCACTATACTGGGAACCTCCCGCTGCCCTGAATTTGAGACCGCCGAAGGCAGGGCAATGGCTATCAAGTTCCTGAAGCAAGCAGAAATTGAGGGCCTGATTCTCATCGGAGGCGATGGCACCTTCCGCGGGGGCACGTCGCTTACCCGCAAGTGTGGTATTAGCGTTATCGGTGTGCCGGGAACTATAGATAACGACGTGTACGGCACTGACTACAGCATAGGTTTTGATACTGCCCTGAATACGGCACTGAAAGCTATCGACCGTATCCGCGATACGGTGCTCTCACTTGAACGCCTGTTCTTTGTGGAGGTAATGGGGCATCATACCGGCTTTATTGCTTTGGAAAGTGGCATTGCCGGTGGCGCTGAAGAATTGCTCGTTCCTGAGGCTCCAGTGAGTATTGACGAACTTTGCTTGCGCCTGGAGGAGAACTTCAAGCGAGGTAAGAAGAGCGCCATCGTGGTGGTTGCGGAGGGTGAGAAGCCAGGGGGCAGCTTCCGGATAGCCCAGGAGGTAAGCAAAAAGACGGGCTTTGACTCCAGGGTGTGCATCCTGGGGCATATTCAGAGAGGGGGTTCGCCCACAGCGCGTGACCGGGTTCTTGCCAGCGAGCTTGGTGCCGCGGCCGTACGAGCACTGATAAATGGTAAAGGGGGGTACATGGTGGGGAAGGTAAACGGGGAAATAGCCTATACCCCGTTTAGAGATACCTGGCGGAAGAAAAAGCAGCTAAGTGCCAGCCTTGAGGAGCTAGCCAGGCTTCTTTCTAAATGAGAGGGAATAGTAAAGGCGCCTATTTTCAGGGAGGTGATTTCATGGCCACTCTATCGATTGGTAAGCTAAGGGGACTTCAGCAGCTGGCTGATTCCAGAGGTATCCTGACGGTGTGTGCTCTCGATCACCGAGGGTCTCTTCGACACGCTCTGAATGAGAAAAACCCTGACAAAGTAAGCTATCAGGAGATGGTTGATTTTAAGCTCGACCTGTGCCAGGCTGTGGCGCCTTTTGCTAGTGCGGTACTGCTCGACCCTATATACGGGGCTGCGCAGGCTATAGCTTCGGGTGTACTACCTGGGTATGCCGGACTTCTCGTCAGCATTGAAAAAACCGGATATACCGGCGACAGCAGGGCAAGGATCACCGAGGTGCTGCCTGACTGGAGCGTTAGGAAGGCAAAAAAACTGGGTGCCTCGGCCGTCAAGCTTCTCCTCTACTTTCGGTTTGATCTTGAAGATGTAGCCTCAAGGCAGCTGGACCTGGTGAAGAGGCTGGCTGACCAGTGTATTGAAGAGGACATACCCTTGCTGGTTGAGTCGGTAAGCTATCCAGCAGTGGCAGAAGATGGACACCCGGAGGAGTTTTCCAGGAAAAAGCCCGAACTGGTTATCAATGCCGCGAGAAAGCTCACTGCCTTGCCTATCGATGTATTAAAATCCGAGTTCCCGGCAGATATAAACTACGAGAAAGATGAGGAAAAACTAACGGCGTATTGCCAGGAGTTAAGCCGGGCATCGCGGCTACCCTGGGTGCTTCTTAGCGCCGGCGCTGACTTTGAGACGTTTCGGAAAGAGGCACTAATAGCCTGCAGGTCCGGGGCTTCGGGCTTCATGGCAGGACGCGCCCTGTGGCAGGAGGCAGGTGAAATTCATTCTAGAGAAGAGAGGAGCGATTTCTTCAAGAGTACGGTAGTCTCAAGACTTAAGGAACTGGCCGAGATAGCTGATAGTTACGGCACACCCTGGTATGATAAGCTGGGGGCTGAAAACGGTCGGTTCGCGCCGGTGGCCGAGGGCTGGTACCGGAGTTACTGATGCACGTGTTACCACACGAGCAGATAGAGGTAGTGATATGAAAAGCTCCAGGTTTTATGGGCGGCGGACTAAGATAGTATGCACCATTGGCCCGGCTACCAGCTCGGCTGTCATGATTGAGCGTCTCATCAGGGCAGGCATGGATGTTGCCCGGCTCAATCTATCCCACGGCAAACTGAGTGAGCATGCTCGCTATATTCAGACTGTAAGAAAATTAAGCCAGCGCCTGGGGATAGAAGTAGCTGTCCTTATGGACCTACCCGGTCCCAAGTGCCGGACTGGAAGGCTGAAGGGTGGCCAGGTCACGCTAAAAAAGGGCGCTCCGGTAGTACTCACCCCGAGGCGCGTGGAAGGCGATAGTGCACTGGTGCCGGTAAATCTACCCAGCCTACCTCAGGATATAAAAGTGGGGGATACCATTCTTCTCGACGATGGGGCGATGCAGCTCAAGGTCCAGGGAATAGACGGAACCGATGTGAAATGCCGGGTGGTTGTTGGCGGCCTGCTCACTGAGGGACGGGGTCTGGTGGTACCCGGGATGCATACATCTGACCCCTTTGTTACTGACTCTCTTCGGCAGAGCATGCTCTTTGCTATCAAACATCAGCCCGATTATCTGGCTCTTTCCTTCGTCAGTAGTGCTGAGGACGTAGCTGGTGTGAAGGCCATACTGCGGGAGAACAATGCCGATATTCCTATTATTACCAAGATTGAAAGAGGCGAGGCGGTTCGCAGGTTTGACAGTATTTTGCAAGGCAGTGATGGCATTATGGAAAAGCAACAGATTTGGAACCATTTTTGGAAAGAGTAAGAAAAGACCATGCTTTGATACCAATACTTCTTAAGATCGTTAAAGTTTCAAATCAGTACAAGCCCAGAAATAATGTTGCGTG
>CAZHRO010000106.1:0-4192 GCA_964535045.1 uncultured Dehalococcoidales bacterium
GAACCATGTCTATCCTCTCTGCCGATTATAACTCTTTGCAGGGAAAATTGAAAGACAAGGGGGCATCCAAGAAGGGCGAAAGCCCCTCTCTTTCTTTTTCTGCCCCTTCCCCTCCCAGGGGCAGAAGGATAAAGAGGGATGGAGGTAAACAAATAGCTTCCATATTACGAGTTTACCCTCGTCTGCTTGACAGTAGCTATGTATCTCAGCTTATAATAGGCTGAATTCGGTTTGGGTGGTGCGCAACTTGATGCGGATAAATGTCTCCGGATTGCTTAAGTCCTCCCTGGGTTCCCAGCGAGAACATCGCGTGAGTGAGAATGTTGATATCTCAGGTAGCGAGAGCCTGGCGGAGGGTGAGGTTACGCTGATTCGTACCGACCGGGGTATCCTGGTTAGGGCCAGGCTGAACACTGAAGCCAGGGTTACCTGCAGCCGCTGCCTGAGCCTATTTAGTTACCCTCTGTCACTGGATTTTGAAGAGGAGTACTTCCCGGTTACGGATGTCGTTAGCGGTAGTTCGCTGCCCCTGCCTGAAGAGGCAGGGTGCTTTACCATCGATGAGAAGCACACCCTTAATCTGACCGAGGCAGTCCGTCAGTATGCGCTACTGGCTGTCCCAATGAAGCCGCTGTGTCGTGAAGATTGTGCCGGGCTGTGTCCCACCTGCGGTCGTAACCTTAACCAGGGGCCCTGTGACTGTCAATCTCGAGCTCTTGACCCGCGCTGGTCAGGACTCGATAAACTTTTATCAACAAGAAAATAGCTAACGAGATGAGGAAAGGAACCGAGTAAATTATGGGAGCTTTACCAAAACGGAAATATGCCAAGGCACGCCAGGGCAGACGACGTAGTCATATCAGGCAGTTTAATCCACCCGCGCTTGATTTCTGTCCGCAGTGCCAGAGCCCTAGACTGCCCCACCATGTTTGTCCCACCTGTGGTACTTACAATGGTCGGGAAGTAATCGAGATTGAGAGCCCGAAAAAGAAAACTAGCTAAGGGGGAGCTAACTCATGCTCAGGACGCCTATTTGTGAGCTTTTTAACATCAAGCATCCCATCATTCAAGGTGGGATGGCGCACGTGGCTACGGCAGAGCTTGCGGCTGCCGTGTCTAACGCTGGTGGACTGGGAGTTATCGGTGCTGGCGCCAGTGAACCAGATTGGGTGAGGGAGCAGATACGCAAGACTCGCACGATGACCGACAAACCCTTTGGGGTCAATATTCTCCTGATATCGCCCTTCGCCGAGCAGGTGATTGATATGGTTTTAGAGGAAAAGGCAGCCGTGGTAACTACCGGGGCCGGAAATCCCGGCCCTTACATCCCCAGATTTAAGGAAGCGGGCATAAAAGTGATGCCGGTGGTGGCTAGCGTGGCTCTGGCCCGGCGTCTGGAACGGGCCGGTGTTGATGCCTTTATCGCTGAGGGTATGGAGTCGGGGGGTGAGATAGGTGAAATAACGACCATGGCTTTAGTGCCCCAGGTAGTGGATCGTGTTAAGGTGCCCGTGGTGGCTGCCGGTGGCTTTGCCGATGGGCGGGGTCTGGTGGCGGCTCTGGCACTCGGGGCACAGGGCATTCAGATGGGAACGCGCTTTGTATGTAGCGAGGAGTGCATTGCTCATCAGAATTATAAGCAGGCAATTATGGACGCCAGTGACCGGGCCACAGTTATTACCGGCCAGAGCACCGGCTATGCGATGCGCTGTCTGGAGAATAAGCTGACGCGGGAGTTTCTGGCTAAGGAGCAGGCCGAGGTTTCGATAGAGGAGATTATGGAGTTTGGCGTCGGCAAGGTGCGTTTGGGGCTGATTGAGGGTGACCTTGAGTGGGGCACGTTGCTGGCGGGTCAGATTTGCGGGTTAATTAAAGACATTAAGCCGGTTAGGGCGATTATTGACGATATCGTCGCCGGGGCTGAGGCAATAATCGGTCAATTACGCGGTATTACGGAGGTTGGTTAGAAATTTAAGCGATGAAGGTGGCCTATGTCTTTCCGGGGCAGGGTTCCCAGAAGGTAGGTATGGGGCTTGACCTTTATGATGGCTTTCCTTCCGCCAGAGCAGTCTTTAAGCAGGCTGACGAGGTTCTGGGATTCCCGCTATCAAGGCTGTGCTTCGAGGGTCCGGAGGCTGAGCTTCGCCAGACAATCAATGCCCAACCAGCCCTATTAGCCACCAGTTTTGCCTGTTTTGAGGCAATCCGTGCGGTAAATAGCAACACCTTCCCCCCGGCCGATTTTATCGCGGGTCATAGCCTTGGTGAATATACGGCGCTGGCCGTGGCCGGGGTAATCGACTTCGCTACGGCTGTCTGTCTGGCTCGAGAGCGGGGACGGTTAATGCATGAAGCCGGGTCGGTAAGGCCCGGGGGTATGGTAGCCGTAATCGGCTCTGACGAGGCATCGCTTTCCGAAGTGTGTGCGGAGAGCGGCACCTGGCTAGCCAATATTAACTGCCCGAATCAGCTGGTAATCAGCGGAGCGAAGGAAAACCTGGCAGAAGCCGCCGCGTTAGCTAGGGCAAGAGGGGCTAGGCGTACCATTCCCCTATCGGTAAGCGCTGCCTTTCACACGCCACTAATGCAGTCGGCGGTGGATGGCATGGCTGAGATTCTGGCGACTATTCCCTTTCGTGACCCGATGGTACCGATTATAGCTAACACCACGGCTGAGCCAATGACCAGCGGTAGCGAACTAAAGGCAGAGCTTCTCCGTCAGCTGTGTCATGGCGTTCAGTGGCAGCGCTCGATCGAGTATATGCTAGGTGAGGGAGTGACTACCTTTATTGAGATAGGTCCGGGCGAGGTGCTTAGCGGTCTCATCAAGAGAATAAATAGGGACGTCGAAACGACTAACATCGGGGATGCGGCAACAGTGAGCAGTGTTGCCGGCGAAGGTGGTTCTTAGCGATTACTCCGATATTAATGCCCAAGGCTATATAGAGATAACCAGGCAGTTATAATTATAAAGGCACGGCTTTGGTGTTAGCTGGGGTGGGGGAATAAGACACATGAGCGGGGTAAGACGAAAAGCCAGGATACTGGCTCTCCAGGCACTCTACGAAGTTGATGCCACAGGGCATGAAGCCGAAACAGCCTTGAGCCGTCTTCTGGACAGGGAGCAATTGCCTGAAGAAGCTAGCGCCTTCGCCAGCGAGTTGCTTAACGGCGTTATCCGCCACCGGGAAGGGATTGATGAGAACATCCGACGCTTTGCTCCTGCCTGGCCCGTAGCCCAGATACCCACGGTTGACCGGAATATCCTGAGGCTGGCAATATTTGAGATTCTGTTTAATAAGACACCGGTCAAAGTGGCGATTAACGAGGCAGTTGAGCTGGCTAAGAGGTTTGGTAGTGATAACTCACCGAAGTTCGTCAACGGAGTTCTCGGATCGGTAAGCAGTCTTGTCGTCGGTCAATAGTTCCTGAGCCGATTTAGCCTTCAGGTTAGACGAACCAGGGTACTCAGGGAACGGTAGGAATGGCCACAATTTTCGAGCGGCTAAAAAGGGTAATTATGGAGCGGCTGGGGGTAGACGAGGACCAGGTTGTGCTCACCGCCAGCTTTACCAAGGATTTGAATGCCGATTCCATTGAACTGATTGAACTGGCGATGTCCATAGAGGAAGAGTTTAGCAGCTCGTCACTCAAGGTCGAGATACCGGATGAGGATCTGGAGAAGCTTGAGACTGTTCAGGATGCAATCGGCTATCTCAGGGATTTGGGTATTGCAGACGACTAGAGGGAGAAATCAAGGTGATCAAAGCGGTATTTTTTGACTGGTCAGATACTCTGGCTCACCCCGAGCCGGACCGACAGGAAGTAGTCCGTCGCGCTGCCCAGGAACTGGGTGTTGAACTACCTCTACAGGGGCTAAAAAGGGGTATCTATGAGGCGGAGAGTCAAGCCCCGGCAGGAGCCCCGCCACGGTGGCGTGAGGGCAAAGATGAAGCCCCCTTTATCCACTGGTGGGAAATATTGTTAGCCGAGATTGGGGTTAAGCTCTCAAAGGAGGTAATGTTACAGATTACCCGACGGCTGAAGCAGCTGAGCAGGAGCTTAACCTGGGCCCTCTATGATGATGCCCTGCCGACCCTGCGGACGCTGAAGCAGCAGGGTCTCGTTCTAGGTTTGATTACCGCCATGGGTAAGGATTTGGATCACTTACCAACCACCGCGCAGTGCGACG
>CAZHRO010000107.1:0-4190 GCA_964535045.1 uncultured Dehalococcoidales bacterium
CGCAAGGCGATGTTAGAGGATATGGCAATTCTTACCGGCGGCAAGGTGATTTCGGAGGAGGTGGGTCGTAAGCTCGACTCAACTACTATAGATGACCTGGGGAGAGCGCGTCGCGTGGTTGCCGATAAGGATAAGACCACCATTGTTGAGGGCAAAGGTTCCGATGAGGCCATCAAGGGCAGGATAAAGCAGATTAAGGCTCAGATTGAAGAGACTACCTCGGACTTTGACCGTGAGAAGCTTCAGGAGAGGCAGGCCAAGCTGGTCGGTGGGGTTGCTGTAATTAAGGTCGGTGCCGCTACTGAAGTCGAACTCAAGGAGAAGAAACATCGGGTTGAGGACGCGCTGTCGGCAACAAGGGCGGCGGTGGAGGAAGGTATCCTTCCGGGCGGTGGTGTTGCCCTAATCAATGCCCTGCCGGCGTTGGATAAACTGACGGTTAGCGGCGATGAGGCTACCGGCGTTAATATCGTCAAGAAGGCGGTCGAGGAGCCGATTCGTTATATCGCCGAAAACGCCGGCCACGACGGTTCAGTAATCGTCGATGCGGTCAAGAAGAGCCCGAAGGGGGTTGGGTTTGATGCTGAGGCTGGTGACTTCGGCAGCATGGTAGACAAGGGAATTATTGACCCCACCAAGGTGGTAAGGTCGGCGCTACAGAATGCGTCCAGTATTGCTTCCATGGTGCTGATTACCGATTCTCTGGTTACCGATATCCCCGAGAAGGAGAAGACGCCGCCGATGCCAGGGGGTGGTGCCGGCATGGAGGGGATGTATTAATCCTTTAGCCTTAAACGATAATAGAAATAGCCGTAGTCTTCTCGGGCTGCGGCTATTTTTTAGGTCGGGAGCAATTCCTCCAGCGGCTCTTCACCTTGGATAGGGCCGACCACTGCCAAGCGAAGCTCGTTATCGATTATTAGCTCTTCTGCTAGCTGCTTAAGTTCCTCTGGGGTAATCGCGTCAATAATGGAGACTATCTGGTCAGGAGTAAGAATTCGCTTGGTGAGTATCTCCTGTCCTCCCAGCCAGGCGGCGACGTTGCGGCTGTCTTCCATGCGTAATAGTAACCGCCCTTTTGAAAATTCCTTTGCCCGAAGAAGCTCAGGCTCGGGGACTGCCTCCTTTATTTTTTGAAGTTGCTCTAAAATAGCCGTGACCGCTGCTTTCAGGTTCTTGGGTTCTACCCCGGCATAGACAATTAGGGCCCCTGAGTCGAGGAAGTGCTCCACATAGCTGTGAACGCTGTAGACAAGCCCGAGTTTCTCGCGAATCTCGGTAAACAAACGGCTGCTCATCCCCTCCCCCAGGATGACGTTAAGCAGGTCAAGGGTGAAGCGCCGGGGGTCGAGGAGCGGTAGACCGGGCAGTGCCAGGCAGAGGTGGGCTTGCTCGGTATCTCGCTTTTCAAACCGTAGGTGCGGTGCCCTTTTGGGCTTAAAAGCAGGGTAGCCAAGCTCCGGTTGCTGACTTCCCCAGTTACCCAGTATTTGGCTGATGGTGGTTAGCATTTTCTGGTGCCGGATATTCCCGGCAATACTGACGACGGTGTTACTCGGCTGGTATTGGTGGTAGAGGTAGTCGAGCATGGCCGGCCGCGTCATGGATGTTACTGATTCACGAACGCCGGCTATATCACGCCCTAAGGGGTGGTCGGGCCAAAGGAGCTCATCAATGAGCGTGTTAACCCGTTGTGATGGAGAGTCCTTCCCCATATTTATTTCTTCGATGATAACCTGACGCTCCTTAGCTATAGCTTCAGGGTCAAACTTGGGCTGGAGCAACATGTCAGCGATGACATCTATAGCGAGGGGAAACTGGTGTTGAGGTACCTTGGCCCAGTAAACAGTGAGTTCCTTATCGGTACCGCCGTTGAGAATGCCCCCCACGCCTTCTATGGCCTCAGAGATTTCTTTAGCGGTAGGCCGCTTCTCGGTGCCTTTAAAAAGAAGGTGCTCGACGAAATGTGAGATGCCGGCTTCGGCTTCGGATTCATAACGGGAGCCAGTGCCAATAAAGACACAGATGCATACCGAGCGGGTATGGGGCATGTGGGCAGTGATTAGCCTTAGTCCGTTATCAAGGGTAGTCTTTTGGTACACCAGGTAACCTCGTGTCTATATTTCCCGTAGCTCTTCTAGAAGCCTGGAGCACAGGTTGTTAGTCATCAGGGGTAAAGGCTGATTGAGAAGTTCAGTGTGTAGCGGTGTAATGGAGATATTTCCGCGGTCAATCGCCCCGATGTCAGTGTTTTTATCGGCGCTCTTATTCATTTTTTGGCGTGTCAGCCAGTAGTATGCCCTCCGGCCGTCATGTCCTTCCTCAACGGTATCAATATGGCTCTTGCTGGCTAACTTGGTAATCTTTATTCCCTTAATCTCGCTCAGGGGTAAACCGGGCAGGTTTATATTGAGAAAAATATTGCCGGGTAGGGAGTGGTTGGTTATCATTCTCGCCAGCAGCCCGACGAGTCGGGCCGCATTATCTAGATACTGATTATCCAGTGAGGCTATCGAGATAGCCAGTGAGGGGAAACCGTGCCGGTAGCCCATCAGGGCAGCGCCTACAGTTCCTGAGATAAGTACATCGTCACCCAGATTCGGTCCCGAGTTTATGCCGGAGACAACCAGGTCCACCCTGTTCTTCAACAGCTTGCCTAAAGCCAGGAGAACACTGTCGGTCGGGGTGCCCTCTACCGAGTGAGTCTCTACGTCGGGTATCAGGGGTCTTATTTTTTGCACCCGAAGTGGCTGGCGCAGGGTAACGGCGGTTCCCAGTCCGCTTTGCTCTCGGTCGGGGGCAACGACGACGACGTGGGCAATTTCCTTCAACTCTCGGGCCAGCCTCCACAGACCTGGAGCGAATATGCCGTCATCGTTGGTTATCAATATCTCCATGTCTATAACCAAATGCTGTCTCTAAGGTTTTGTGCCCAGTTTAGCACGGCCGGGATACCTACAGCAAATAGCCCGGGGTGGTTTAGTTACCTTCCGCTAGCTGGACAGGATGGGCGGTACAGGCTATAATCTCAAATGGTCGTGGTTCTCAACCGAACCTGGCGTGCTTTTCTCTGGGGGGTGCGACAGTAATTATGGTGAAGGAATCTTCGTTGGACTTAAAATGCGGCTCTTTCCCAAGAAGCCGTTTTGCACTACTAGTATCATCAGGTTTTGGTAATCGCGGCTGTTTATTTCGGATGTCTCGAGCCTTAAGTGGAGTAAAAGTATAACCGAGGGGTAGTAAAATGATTGATTTGAAAACTCTCTGTCGGGATGTTCCTGGCTTCCCCAGGGAGGGGATAATTTTCAAGGACATTACGCCTTTGCTCAGGGAGGGTGGCAGATTTAAGGAGGTTATTGACCGGATAAGCCAGAGATACCTCGATAAAGAGATTGATGTTGTGGTCAGCATTGAGGCCAGAGGGTTTATTATAGGCCCGGCCATAGCCTATAGGTTAGGGGCGGGCGTTGTTCCCGTCAGGAAGAAAGGGAAGCTTCCCTGGCACTGCTATCAGGCTACCTATGACCTTGAGTACGGGACAGATACCCTGGAGATTCATCGAGATGCGATAAAGTCGGGGGAGAGGGTCTTAATTATCGATGACCTTCTGGCTACCGGCGGGACTGCAAAGGCGGTTATCAATTTGATAGAGAGACTTAAAGGACAGATTGTAGAAATTGCTTTCCTGATAGAATTAACATTACTGAAAGGAAGGGAGCAAATAGGAGATTACCCTGTATTTTCCCTGATAAAGTGTTAGTAGGGGGCTTGAATTCGAGCGTTTCCCTCTTTTCCCTCGGCTATCGGTAGTCCTGGAGATTAGACTAACTGACCTGGGGCCGGTGGATGTTAAGAGGTTTTGCTTGATTAGGAGAGATCAAAATGCATTATCCGAGGGGGACTCCCCTTTTTAAGAACCGCTTTGATGCCGGAGGCCAGTTAGCCGAGAAATTGAGCGGATATAGAGGACAGCCAGTAGTGGTGCTGGCGATTCCAAATGGTGGTTTACCCGTGGCGCTACAGGTGGCTCTGGCGCTTGGGGCTGACCTTGACGTGGTTATTTCTCGAAAAATTCCCATACCGCTCAGGCCGGAAGGAGGCTTTGGTGCCGTTGCTGACGATGGAACGGTAATTCTTAATGAGGCAGTGGTAAAGGAAATTGGCTTGACGCAACCGAAGATAAATTACCA
>CAZHRO010000108.1:0-4189 GCA_964535045.1 uncultured Dehalococcoidales bacterium
CTGTCTCAACGCCCGATGCAACAAATGGGTAGCCGTGTGGTTGCGGGCAATGTCGAGACGGCGCTCAACATCAACCTCTGCCTCCACTTCATCCCCCACACTTAAATTACCCGCTGTCACACGCCCCTGATGAACAATGATATCTGGTGAAACTCGAACAGTTTTGCTAACGGAGAACCTTCCCGACGAACCGATTATCTCACCGGTGTCCCCTACCTGTCCTCCCATTTCCCCATAGAAGGGGGTGGAGCTTAGAATAATGCCTGCCTCCTGTCCCTCCTTTATAGTCTTAACGGACTTATCAGCAACTAAGAGGTCAACAATGGTCGAGCTACATTCTAGATTGTTATAGCCAACGAAGCACGATGTTTTTATGTCAAGTGAATCCCCCACCCTGACGGTTTCCTTCAGTTCAAACTTATGAGCTGCCCTAGCCCTCTCCCGCTGCCGCTCCATCTCCTGCTCAAAGCCGGCTAAGTCAACAGATAGCCCCGACCTGGATGCAATCTCAGTTGTCAGCTCTACCGGGAAGCCATAGGTATCGTATAGCCTAAAGGCCGCTTCACCGGGAATCTTATTTCCCTTCTTGCTAGTTGTTGTCTTCATAATTTCGTCTAGAAGCTCCAGCCCGGTGCTTAAGGTATCCCTAAACCTCGCCTCCTCACTCTCAATAACCTTCAGGATAAAATCCTCTCGCTTTACTATCTCAGGATAAATATGCCCCATCTTCTGAATAGTAGTTCTGGCCACCTCGGTCAGGAATGGTTTCCCTTCACCTAACCGCCGGCTAAACAGAGCGGCGCGGCGTAACAGGCGCCGCAGAACATAACCCTGCCCTTCATTGCTGGGGAGAACACCATCGCCGATGAGAAAGGTGATTCCCCGCCCGTGCTCAGCCACGATACGCATGGCATTATCCGCTTCGCTATCAGTGCCGTATCTCTTTCCCGCAGGTTTGGATACACAGTCAAGCAGGGGCATAAACAGGTCGGTTTCATAAACTGAGGCCCTGCCCTGCACAGCAGCGGCAGCTCTTTCCAGGCCCATGCCGGTGTCAATATTGGGTCTTGGTAGCGGAGTGCGATTTCCGCTTTCATCCTGATTATACTGGGTAAAGACCAGATTCCAGATTTCGGAGAAGCGGCCGCAGTCGCAACCGGGGGCACAGGAGGGACGCTGGCAGCCAACCTCTTTCCCGAGGTCATAATGGATTTCGCTACAGGGCCCGCAGGGTCCAGAGTTACCAGCCGGCCCCCAAAAATTATCCTTCTCACCAAGCCTCAGTATTCTCTCCTCCGGAACACCTGTCTTTCTCCAGTAGCTAAAGGACTCTTCGTCATCGAGAAAGATGCTTATCCAGAGCCTTGATGGAGGAAGCCCGAGACGCCGGGTAACAAACTCCCACGCCCAGCTAATAGCCGCCTGTTTGAAATAGTCACCGATGCTGAAATTGCCCAGCATCTCAAAGAAAGTAAGGTGGTGCGGGTCGCCAACCGATTCGATATCTGTCGTCCGAAAGCACTTCTGGCATGAGGTCAGACGAGGGTTGGGCGGCAGTTCCTCACCCAGATAATAGGGCTTAAAAGGCACCATGCCGGCGCTGGTAAACAGTAAGGTAGGGTCGCCGTGAGGTATCAGGGAGGAGCTGGGCATAACCTTATGCCCCTTCTCTTCAAAGAAACTTAGGAATGCTGCCCGAATTTCATCGCCTGTCACTTATTTACACACCACTCGTTCGGGAAGTTACTCTAAGATTGTAGTTCAAGTTGGAGGGGAGTGTCAACGAACCAGCCTCAGTATCTTCAGACCGGGAGATAGCGATCTTCAGACCGGGAGATAGCGGTAAGGCCCCGCCTGCAGATTAGATTTCGTCAGGACTTAGAGAAGTTTACGCAGATATTCCTTTAGTTGTGGCCCGATATCGGGATGGTTGAGGGCAAAGGCTAGGGTCGCCTTAAGCCAGCCCAGAGGGTTTCCCGTATCGTGCCTTACCCCTTCAAATTCATAGGCAACTATTTTCTGCTCTTTGAGTAGTAGCTGGAGGGCATCGGTGACCTGAATCTCTCGCTTCTTACCCGGTCGTGTCACCCTGAGGGCATCAAATATTTCCGGCGTAAGGATGTATCTACCCACTATGCCCAGGTTAGAGGGGGCTTCATGCGGCTCTGGCTTTTCCACCAGGCTCAGAACCTGATATAAGCATTCTGAAATCCTCTGGGGCTCAATAATGCCATACTTTGCCGTGTCTTGAGAGTCAACCCGTTCCACGGCAATAACAGTAGTCCCATGCTTTTCATAAACCTCCAGCAGCTGCTTCAGGGCAGGCACCTTACTGTCAATGATGTCATCGGGGAGCAGAACAGCAAAAGATTCGTCGGCAATAATATCCCTGGTTGCCAGGATGGCATGGCCGAGACCCAGCTGCTCCTTCTGTCGGATGTAGCAGATATTAACCAGATTGGAAAGCTCACGCATCTCCTGAAGTAGTCTGGTTTCCCCCCTTTGCTCCAGGAAATACTCTAGCTCGAAGGAGCGGTCAAAGTAATCCTCGATAGCATTCTTGCCCAGGGCAGTTACCAGGACAATCTGTTCGATACCGGAGTTTATTGCCTCTTCCACGGCATAGTGGATCAGCGGCTTATTTACCAGCGGTAACATTTCCTTGGGCTGAGACCTGGTAATAGGTAAAAATCTGGTTCCCCAGCCACCGGCGGTAATAACTGCTTTACGGATTTTCATCAGCTATCCTCTCCATTTTGCTCTTGATTGAAGGCAAAGAGGGCGGTACCGAGTAGCCCGGCATCATCTCCAAGCTCGGCAGTAACGATACGCACTGCCGCCGCCGATACCGGGAAGGCCCTTTCCCTTACTACCTGTCTCGCCGGCTCCAGCAGGCGGTCTCCGATACTGGCTACCCCGCCGCCAACTATAATCATTTCCGGGTTAAAGATGTTGACCAGGTTTACCAAGCCTATTCCGAGGTAGGTAGCGGCGTTATTGATAACCCCAGTGGCCAGAGAATCCCCTTTCCCTGCTGCCAGAGCTATCTCTCTGGCCGTAATATTCGCTATCCTGCCAGCTACAGTCTCACTCAAGGATGACCTCTCGCCACGACCGATACGCTCAATCGCCTCCCGAACCATGGCTTTCCCTGAAACCAGCATCTCAAAGCAACCGATATTACCACATTCACACCTTGGCCCGTCTGAGTCAATGGTCATATGGCCTATCTCGCCGGCACTACCACAGACCCCGCTGTACAGTTTGCCGTCAATGATGATTGCCCCACCGATGCCGGTACCTACGGCGAGGTAGACGAGATTATCTATCCCCCTGCCAATACCAAAGTGATGCTCACCGAGTGCTTCGGCATTAGCATCATTGATTAACCAGGTTCTAACATTGAGTTCCTCGCTGATAATATCTCCCAGTGGCACATCATGCCAGCCGGGTAGATTCGGAGACAGGGTTATTATTCCCTCATGTGAATCTATCGCTCCGGCAGCCGCAATACCAATACCGCCCACTTGTGATAGGGCTAAGCCGCTGGAGCTAGTGATTTGCTTAACAACCGAAGCCACCCGGTTGATTACCGAATCAACCCCCTCATTAGCCAGGGTCGGGTGACGGTCTCGCGCTAATATCTGATATCTGGGAGAGATGATACCGACGGCTATTTTACTGCCACCCAGGTCTACGGCGATAACCGGACGATTAGCTTCTCTAGCTTCCCTCATCTCAAATAACACTTTAGCCTATTTCACTGGCTTTGTCGAGCCAGGTTATGTTATAGTGAATCCCTATAACTTATGAGTTAACAGGCTAGTAAGCTCTGAACTCGCTGATTTCTCGATTCTTATCATCAGTACGAGCGCTTGTGATGCAAGGAAGAGGTTCCCGCATGCCCTGGACCATAATGGCGAGTGCCTTTATACTGGGCTTTGCTATTTGGGCACCAGTGTTTTGTGTCCCTCCTATGGAGCACATCCTCAGGGAACAGTTACTCCTCACTCATGCTCAAACTGGTCTGCTCTTCACCGTCCCTATTCTGATGGTGGCTGCGGTGGCTGTCCCGGCGGGTATTCTTGCCGACCGAATAGGCGCTAAAAAGGCCGCTGGTATTGGCGCCATAATAGTAGCGGTGGGGGCCGTACTGAGAAGCACCGCTACTGATGCCTCCAGCCTCCTG
>CAZHRO010000109.1:0-4184 GCA_964535045.1 uncultured Dehalococcoidales bacterium
CCAGCGATTCAGCCGCTTCTACCACACTCACATAGTTATCCAAGACAGGCATACTTTGCACCTACCCCTAGTCTATCGTTATCGCAATAGTAGCACTTGGGAGGAGAGAAATCAATAGGACAGGCTCTCAAAGGTAGATAGTTCCCTGGTTGGTATGCCCTGCCATTGCACTTTTCTCGGGAATGTGTGATGCCTTCGCTCTTTGAATATCAATACTTCGAAGCTCCTATCTCCTCCATCTTACCAGTTACAACAAACACCACCCGCTCGCAGATATTGGTTGCACGGTCAGCACTACGCTCCAGATTATGTGCCACCCAGATGAGGCGTGTAGCCCTGGTTATGGTTCTGGGGTCTTCTATCATAAAGGTGAGTAGTTCTCTGAAGACCTGATCATAAAGGTGGTCCACCTCGTCATCTTCGGCGCTGATCTGCTTGGCAGCTTTCACATCATGGTTAATGAAGGCATCCAGGCTCCGGCGCACCATTGCCTGCGTCTTCTCAGCCATTCGGGGTATGTCAATCAGCGGTTTCAAAGGAGGCTCGTCACCTATCATCACCACAATCTTAGCTATGCCCTCGGCGTGGTCACCGATCCGTTCCAGCTCGGTTATGATATTGAGCACACCGATAATAATGCGCAGGTCGCTGGCCATAGGTTGTTGAGTAGCGATTAGCTCAATACATTTCTCCTCTATGCTAAACCGCTTATAGTTTATCTGCTCGTCGCTGGTAATGACCTGTCCTGCCAGCTCTAAATCCCTCTTTTTCAGGGCTTCCACAGAATACCCAATAGCTTTCTCGACCATGCTTCCCATAGCTAGAATATCATCCTGAATTTCCCTGAGCCTTTTGTGAAAGGCTGTTCTAATTTCCATTGCTAAAACCTCCTTACGCTTTTAACCAAACCGACCGGTAATGTAATCCTCAGTTCTTTTGTCTCTGGGATTACTAAAAAGCTCACTGGTTACGCCATACTCCACTATTTCTCCAAGAAGGAAAAATCCTGTCCGGTCAGAAACCCGAGCTGCCTGCTGCATATTGTGAGTGACAATCACTATGGTATAGCTCTTTTTGAGCTCCTGCATTAACTCCTCGATCTTCAGGCTTGACAGAGGATCAAGAGCCGAGCAGGGTTCGTCCATCAATATCACTTCTGGCTCCACCGCCAGCACACGGGCAATACATAACCTCTGCTGCTGGCCACCGGAGAGGGCCAACCCTGATTTGTTCAGTCCATCCTTGACCTCGTCCCATAGGGCGGCAGCCCTGAGGCTCTTTTCTACCACTTCGTCAAGCCTCACCCGATGATTTAGCCCCAGCATCCGGGGGCCAAAGGCAACATTATCATATATTGACTTGGGGAACGGATTAGGCTGCTGAAATACCATACCTATCCTCTTTCTCACCTCGACCACATCCACCTGAGGGTCATAGATGTTCTGCCCATCGAGAAGCACTTCACCCTCAAGGCAGGCCTCCGGGATAATATCATTCATCCGGTTTAACAGGCGCAAGAAAGTGGTCTTACCACAGCCTGAGGGTCCGATGAGAGCGGTAATCTGGTGCTCTCTGATATCTAGGGTAACCCTTTTAAGGGCTTGCAACTTCCCATAGTAGGAATTAAGCTGCTTGGTCTGCATCTTAGGGTCCATTCTAGGCTCCTCCTCTCATTTTGGCTTGAAGGCGCTGTGATAGCCATCTGGTAATGAAGTTGATGACCAAGATAAGAATCATAAGCACTGCCCCCGTAGCCAGCGCCTTATCCAGGGCATTTGTTTCCATTGCCAAGTAGAAAACGTGCACCGCCAGCGTTCGTCCTCCAGAGAGGAACGAGGTTGGCATCCCGGCGCTACCGCCCATAGTTACATAGAGGCAGGCGGACTCGGCTACTGCCCCCCCAACACATAGAATAACACCAGTGACGATGCCGGGTAAGGCGGCAGGCATGATTACATGAACTACCGTCTGCCATTTGGTTGCTCCTAAGGCTAGCGCCGCCTCACGCTGTGATCGAGGCACAGCCCTTATTGCCTCCTCAACACTGCGGACAAGGAAGGGCAATAGCAGGCAAACAAGGGTGAGAGCGCCGGCCAAGATGGAGTAGTTAAAGTGAAGGGCTAAAACAAAGATGGCAAAGCCAAACAGCCCAAAGACTATGGAGGGCACCCCGGCTAAAAGCTCCACACTGCGGCGAATGAGGTGGGTGAATTGGTTATGAGGGGCATACTCAGCAAGATAGACACCAGCTCCTATGCCCAGTGGAGTAAGGATAACCATGGTGATGCCTATCAACCACAGGGTGGAAACGATGGCGGAAGAGATGCCCCCCTCACCCGCTAAGCCACCTTTGGGCTCGGTAAGGAGGAATTCGAGATTGACAACGGAGAGCCCCCTACTTAGGACATAGATAACAATAAACAGTAAGATAAGCACAGTGATAATGCCGGCTGTCCAAGTGAAGCCCCAGGCAAGCTTCTGGGTCAATTTAGGCGACAACCTTTTCATGCTCTCCTCCTGTAGGCGAGAAGCCCGATGCTGTTGATGAGCATGACCAGAACGAAGAGCACCAGCCCAGTGACAAACAGAACGCTTTCATGTATCCCGGTAGCAGCTGCTATCTCCACGGCGATGTTGCCGGTAAGCGTTCTTGCTGGAGCAAAGAGATTGGTGGGGAATATGGGTGAATTACCAATGACCATAACCATAGCCATGGTCTCACCAATAGCCCTGCCCATGCCCAGAATGATGGCGGCAATGATGCCGCGACGAGCAGCGGGAAGAAGAACATGGCGGATAGTCTGCCAGTGGGTGGCACCAAGAGCTAATGCCCCTTCTTTATACTGAGCAGGTACAGCACGGATATTATCCTCGGTAATGCTGGTTATAGTAGGCAAGACCATTATTGCCAGCACGACAGCCGCTGCCAGCACCGAAGACCCTGAGCCGGTGCCACTCAAATCGGCGATAAGGGGGCAGAGGACAATCATCCCTATCAGCCCGTAGACCACGGAGGGGATGCCCACCAGCAGCTCTACCGCCGGTCTGGCTATCCCACGAACACGAGGTGGAGCAACCTCAGCCAGGAAGATGGCGCACCCCACTGACAGCGGCACTGCTATCACCAGGGCAAGCAGGGTAGCTGCCACCGAGCCGGCAAGCATGGTTAGGATGCCAAAAGCATCAAGACTGGGATACCACTTGGCGCTAAAGAGAATGTCAACTATGCCTACCTCTCTAAGAGCAGGCAGGCTTGCCCTGACGATGAAAATGGCAATGAAAACGAGGATGGAAAAGGCTGCTATCGCCGAACTAAAAACGATGCGTTTTGATAGGCGGTCAATAAGATAACGAGACATCAATCTTCCTTATCAGCTTGCTTCTCAGTACGGGATGGCACCCTCAGCCGGTGCCACCCCACCCCGATATAAAGAGGAGGTAGAAATGAAAAGCCTACTTGATACTGATGTAGCCCTCTTCCGCTACAATCCTCTGCCCTTCTGGGCTTAGGCAAAAGTCAATAAACTCTTTGGTCAGCCCCTCCGGTTCCCCTTTGGTTACGAAGTTGAGATAGCGGGTGACCGGATAGCTTCCGTTAACACAGTTAGCCTCATTGCAGGTAACTCCACCTACACTTACCGCCTTCACCGATAAGTCAACATAGCCCAGGGAGATATAGCCAATGGCATTGGGAGTGGCAGCCACCTTTTGCTTTACCGCACCATTAGAGGGCAGAAACTCGGCATTGGAGGCAACCTCAGTGCCAGCCATTACCTTCTTCTCGAAGACCTCCCTGGTGCCTGAGCCTTCCTCGCGGTTAATCACCGTCCAGGTGTCATCGGAGCCGGCGGCGAAGATGTTTCTTATCTCCCCCAGGGTCAGGTCAGCAGTGTTATTTGACGGATGGACAACAATAGCCACGCCATCAGCGGCGACATGGGTTACTACTAAGTCTGGGTACTCCCTCATCTCGCTGGATTTAAGTTCGCGAGAGGCAGCACCGATATTAAGTATGCCCTGGGCACAGCCCTTGACCCCGGCACTGGAGCCACCCCCCTGGACAATAACCTTGACCTCAGGGTTCTGGGCTTCAAATGCCTCGGCCCACTTCTTAGCCAGGGGTTGGACAGTAGTCGAACCACCTACGGTGATGGTTCCTGCTAGGCTATGACCGCAGCCGCCCA
>CAZHRO010000110.1:0-4159 GCA_964535045.1 uncultured Dehalococcoidales bacterium
AATCAGTATATACCCGTCGAAGGAACCGCTCTCCCCAGTAGTCTACAGCCTGCCCGATACGAGCTATTTCTATAATATCAACACCGATATGATGCACAAATCCTCCAAATCTGGGGCCAACCGATAAAAGATAGACTCAACAAATTATAGTCAGTTTTAACCAGGTGCTCAAGTAAGGAAACTTGATTTATTCCCAAGCACAGGATATACTGTTTATTAGGTTTTTACTGTTAAAGCTAAACTAGGGCTATTTCACTCACGATGTGCCCCATAGAAGCTAAAGAATAACACATTCACCGAAGGAGAGGACAATTGATGAAGAGGTTCACAGAATTTCGTTATCTTCTCTGTTTTGTTTTGCTCACCGGGGTGCTGAGTATCTTATTGGGCGGCCAGTTAGCGTTTGCTGCCCCGGAGAGTGGTAGCTTATCCATCTCGGTACCACCTAATGAAGAGGAACCCCCGATTAAAGAGTCTGCTGAAGAAGAGATTGAGCTTGTCTCCCGATTCCCCGTTAAGCAGGGGGAATCCGGTAGCAGTTTTGAGTTTGAGGTCTCCTTCAATTATCACGGTAGTGAACCCAGAGTGTTTAATTTTAATCTAACGCCGCCTCCAGGGTGGGAGGTGGCCGTCCATCGCTACTTTTCTCAGGAACAGCAGGAAACGATACTCGCCAAGACGATTGAACCCGACCTGAAGTATCCGGACAGAGTCCAGGTTGTGCTTAGTCCGCTTCCCGGAAATCTCCCGGAACCGGGTGAGTATGCTCTAACCTTTGAGGCAGCTTCGGGGAACCTAAAAGACAGCATCGAACTTAAGGCAATTGTCACTGACTTACCCGTTACCTATGAACTAGACTTTGCTACCGTCACCGGCCGGCTTGATTTTCCGGTAAAGCCCGGCGAGGATAACCCTATTATGTTTAAGGTAACAAACACAGGGGACGGCGTGCTTACGAACCTCAGCTTTACCTCGGTAAAATCGGAGGGCTGGGGCACCACCTTCAATCCGGGTATGACAGATTCCCTGGAACCAGGGGAGTCATTTGAAGCCGAGATGATGATGACTCCACCTCGGAACACGATAGCCGGTGACTATCGCGTTCTCATCAGAGCCGGCGCTAACTCCCCGGAACAGAGGTTGCAAGAACAGGTTGACCTCAGAATAAGAGTGCAAACGCCCACAGTTTGGGGAGCGGCCGGCATCGGTATTGTCGCCGCAGTCATCGCCGGCTTGGCTATTATGTTCCGGCGCCTCGGCAGGCGATAAGCAACTATCAGGAAAAGTTGTAAAGTAAACTCTTGGGAACTCCTTTAACGGATGAGTAGCCGACTGCACCATCCCGGTTATCTTCCCATATTCGTACCTCCAATGTGCCCCTTCCCGCATCAGGAACCAGATGAACATCAACTCCCCACGCCGCAGCAATAAGACTGGTATATCATAATTGAATACAGATATCTTCCGATAGCCGTTGACCATGCGTTTCTCCCGCAAGCAAAAGATGTCCTTGGTGGAGGTATACGGCTTGAGCAAAACAAAAGGTCCAGAAAGGCTATTTCCTTCTCTTTTAGCTCTGTCGCCGACCCGTCCAACATGCCTCAGCGATACCCTTTTAACAACACCCCTACCTGCTCGGTGGTGAACCGTCCGTGAACCTGATCCATCGGTTCCTCCTTTTTAGGAGGGCTGTATCAGAGTCTACTTTTGAACTTTAATTAGGAATAGCCTGCGTCACTGTTGACAAGCCCAGAGCCATAAGGCATAATTTCGAATAAGATAACATTATGTATATTTATATTTATACCACTGAGTAGGAGCGGGATGCTGTTGTGACTTTATGGGCGGGAATACCGCTAGTTAGCTGTTCAATATTTGCTATTTTGGCTGTAGTTGTCCTGCGACAGGATGGTCGGCGGGTGAATCTGGTATTTGCCCGGTTTCTCATTGCCTCCAGCGTGTGGAGTTTCACCTCTTTCATGCTGCATCTTAATGTCTATCCTCAGTATGCCCTCCTCTGGAACGAGATACTGGTTGCCGCACTTGTGTGGACGGTAGTCAGCTACTATCATTTTGTCAGGGCTTACGACAACAGACCGGGTGGAGTGGGTGTATACCTGGGCTACGGCTCGGTGTTTACGATCCTAGCACTGTCCCTCAGTGGCCACATTATCAAATATGCCTTTGTTATCAACGGAGTCTTATACCATAATCTGGGGGCTTCCCTCTATATTGTGGGCGGGATTAGCGCTGTCTTTTTAATCAGCGCCACGTGGATGTTGGTTAGGAGATACAGCCGCTCTACCGATGCCATCGACCGCAACCGAACCATGTACCTTGTAATAGGCTCGGTCGTAGTTATAGTCTCAAGTTACGTTACTAACTTAACGCCGGCCATAGCTGGCCTCTCCATCGAGCATGTCGGTAATATGATCAACGCTTTAATCATTGCCTATGCTATCACCAAATATCAACTGCTCAACATCAGGTTCGTAGCTCGGAAGGTACTGGCCTACGGTCTGCTGGCCGGCTGCCTCGGTGGTATATTCGCCGGGGTGTTATTCCTGGAGAAGGCACTATTGCCCCCTCAGTCGTTTGAGTTTAATATTTTGCGTACCACTGGCTTGGCTATTCTACTTGCCTTTCTGGTGCGTCCGCTGTTACGTGTAATTGAGGACGTTATCTACCGTATTTCCCACCAGGGAACCTACCGGTACCGCCAGGCCCTGATTGACTTTAGCGATAGGATGAGTAATGTCATTGACCTGGATGAACTGGCTAGAGAAATGCTAACCACGATGACCAAGGCATTGCACCTGACCCAGGCCAGGCTTTTGTTCCAGGACTTTGGCAGCGGTGATTTTACGACGAAGTTTACCTACCCTGAGGTAGAAGCCGGGGCGGATGAAGAGCTTAAGTTTAACGCTGATAATCCTGTTGTCACCTGGTTGAGTAAGAAAGGCGAGCCCCTTAATCTGGAGTTAGTTGATGATGCGCCAGAATTTAAGGGGCTGTGGGAGTTAGAGAAGAAGCAGATAGCAGCCTCCAATCTGGGGTTCCTGTGTCCCATCCAGAGCCGGGGTAGGCTAATCGGCATTATTGCACTGGGTGAGAGAGAGCTAAATAGCCTTTACTCTCACGAGGATTTGGAACTGGTAATGAGTATGGCCAAACAGGCCGGCACGATAATAGAAAATGCCCAGCTCTATTCTCAGGCAGTAACCAGAGCGAATACCGACGGGCTAACCGGACTTTATAATCACCGTCATTTCCACGAACGGCTCGAGCACGAGATTGCCCGAGGCTCTCGGTTTGGCACCACCTTCTCCCTGATAATGCTCGATATTGACCTCTTCAAAGCGTACAATGATATCCACGGGCACCTGGCCGGGGACGAGGTTCTGCGCCGAATTGCAATTTGCATTAGGACATCAATCCGAAGCCTGGATATTGCTTTTCGCTACGGTGGTGAGGAATTTGCCATCATCCTGCCTGAGACACGGCTTGATGATGCTTATAAGGTAGCCGAGCGTATTCGTAAGGCCATAGCTGCAAAAACAAGTTCAAAGGCGCTACCAATTACGGCTAGCCTGGGTATTGCTAACTGGCCAATTGATGGTGTAATGAAGGCGGAAATCATCGCCAGCGCCGATGCGGCGCTATACCGGGCAAAACAGACCGGTCGGAATCGAACCTGCTTATCCTCCGATGTAGCTAAACCAGAAGCACCCCTTGCCAACGTAGAGATGGAGGCCCGTTCCCGAGCCTTAAGTATAATCTATGCGCTGGCGGCTACCGTTGACGCCAAGGATCACTACACCTATGGGCATTCGAAGAAGGTCAGCGACTATGCAGTAGCTCTGGGTGAGGCATTAGGCCTCTCTCAAGACAAATTGGATGTGATCCGGGCTGCGGGTCTATTGCACGACATCGGCAAGGTTGGCATTCCAGATTCGATACTCAACAAAAGGGGGACGCTGAGTGAGGAAGAGTGGCAGCTGATTAGGGACCATCCTAAGCTCGGGGTTGAGATATTAAGACATGTCATCGATCTAGTCAACTGCCTGCCTGTTATTCTGCATCACCACGAGCGCTATGATGGTACTGGCTATCCTTCCGGTTTAAAGGGAACGAACATTCCTCTGGAGGCACGTATTCT
>CAZHRO010000111.1:0-4157 GCA_964535045.1 uncultured Dehalococcoidales bacterium
CGGAGAACACCTATGGGGTTTCTATTCCGAATCTGAGAAAGGTAGCTAAAGAAGTGGGGAAAGACCATGCCCTGGCTCAAAGGCTCTGGGCATCCGGTATCCACGAAGCTCGCATACTGGCGAGCATGATTGATGATCCCAAGATGGTTGCCGAAGAGCAAATGGAGGCTTGGGTTAGGGACTTTGACTCCTGGGATGTCTGCGACCAGGTGTGCATGAACCTTTTCGAGAAGGTCCCCCTCGCCTGGCAGAAAATCAGCGATTGGTCTGAGCGGGAGGAAGAGTTCGTTAAGAGAACTGCTTTTACGCTGATAGCGTGCCTGGCGTGGCATGATAAGAAGGCAGAAGACGAAAAATTCACCGAGCTGCTTCCGGTGATAGTTAAAGGGGCTACAGACGGGCGCAACTTCGTGAGGAAAGCCGTCAACTGGGCGCTTAGAAACATAGGGAAGAGGAATCTGAGCTTAAATAAAGCAGCGATAAATACCGCTAAGGAAATCCAGAGAATCGATTCAAAAAGTGCCCGGTGGATTGCCTCCGATACCCTACGTGAACTTACCAGTGAGGCAGTTCAGAAGAGGCTGGCCAAAGCGAAGTAATAAAATAATGCAATCGGAGGTATTTTATGCGGGCTATTATCAGTGTTTCTGACAAAGCAGGCGTAACCGATTTTGCCAAAGGTTTAAGCCAGTTAGGGTTTGAACTATTCTCTACCGGCGGCACCAAGAAGGCTTTGGCTCAAGCCGGTGTGCCGGTTAAGGGTGTCTCGGAAATAACCGGCTTTCCGGAGATTCTTGATGGTCGGGTGAAGACCCTGCACCCGAAGGTTCACGGTGGCATCTTGGCCCGGCGTGACCTCTCAGCCCATATGAAGGAGCTGGCTGAGAATAAGATTGAGACCATTGACCTGGTTGCGGTTAACCTCTACCCGTTTGTTCAAACGGTATCAAGGGAAGGGGTTACCCTTGATGAAGCTTTAGAGAATATCGATATCGGCGGGCCGACCATGATTCGGGCCGCCGCCAAGAATTTCCCGGGCGTTATCGTGGTGGTTGACCCGGCTGACTACTCCCTGGTGATTGAAAAGCTGAAGGCGGGCGGTATTGACCTGGGGGAGCGTAAGAGACTGGCGCAGAAGGCTTTTCAGCATGTGGCTATTTATGATACGGCTATTGCGCAGTATCTGAGGCAGGGTATGGAGGGGCTTCCTGAGGAGATGACCGTAGCCTTAAAGAGGCGCTACGGGCTTCGCTATGGCGAGAACCCACACCAGCAGGCAGCCTTCTACAGCGAGTTCTCAGTTGAGAGGGGAAAGCCGACCGGGATTACCTGGGCGGAGCAGTTGTGGGGTAAGGAGCTCTCCTTTAATAATATTCTGGATGCCGATGCTGCCTGGGGGGTGGCTACTGATTTTGCCGCGCCGACAGTGTCGGTTATCAAGCATACCAACCCCTGTGGTCTGGCCAGCCATAATGATATTGCCGAGGCTTATCGAAGGGCCTTGAGTGGTGACCCGGTGGCTGCCTTCGGCGGTATTGTCGCCGTCAACCGCAAGCTTACTCTGGCCATGGCTGAGGAAATGAAACCGGTTTTCTACGAGATAGTTATTGCGCCGGAATATGAGCCGGAGGCACTCGAGTTGTTAAAGCAGAAAAAGAATCTGCGGATTCTGGTGGCCGGGCTGCCGCCGGGCTATGGCAAAGCCGAGCCAGCCTATCTTGATTTCCGCCGGGTGAAGGGAGGCTTTCTGGTTCAGACTTCCGATTCCCTGCCTGAAGGTGGCGTTAACTTAAAGGTTGTCACCAAGCGTGAACCGACTCAAGTCGAGATAGAGGACCTGCTCTTTGCCTGGCGCGCCGTCAAGCACGTGAAGTCCAACGCTATCGTTCTCGTCAGAGATAGGACACTGGTAGGTATGGGAGCTGGTCAGCCCAGCCGAATTGTCAGCGTTCAGATAGCCAGGGATAAGGCGGGCGAGAAGACCCGGGGCAGTGTTCTGGCTTCGGATGCCATGTTCCCCTTCCCGGATGTGGTTGAGGCGGCGGCGGAGGGTGGGGTAACGGCTATTATTCAGCCCGGTGGCTCAATTCGGGATGAACAGTCAATCGAGGCTGCGGACAGGCATAATATCGCCATGGTTTTCACCGGGGTAAGGCATTTTCGACATTAATCCTTACGGCTCGGTAGAGAAGATTTGGGTTACTATGGCAGCCAAATTGAACATCACTGATCTCGAGAAGATTGTAGATTCGCTGCCGACTGAGGAGAGGGTCCTGTTTCGGCGGATATACGAGGTTAACACGGCTGTCGGTGAGCTGCGAGTTCCGGAGCCTATGAAGCCCTGGGTAAGGAAACAGTTTGGCTCGGTGGAAGCTGTCGCCAGACAGCGGATTGTTAGAGTAACCAACCTGATAACCCTGGAGGAGTCGCTCTTTAATCGGCTGCGCTGCTCCCGCCCCACCCAATTTAAAGAGAGAAGGGGTCTGGAGTCGCGGCTTAGTAATGCCAGTCGAAATGACTTATTCAGCAATCCCAGGGATAATACGCCGGAAGACCTGTTCGGTCGGATATCGGGTCGGCACTGTATTACGGCGAGCAATGTTGCCAGGTATGACGGGTTACACAGTGTGGTTATTTATAACGACTTTAATCCCCTTCATTTCACTCGAGAGCAGTTTACGGACTATATTGATGTCGGTTGGGCTTGGGCGCAGCGAGCACACAAAAGCGAGCCTCAGGCCAAGTATTTCTTCTTAATCTGGAACTGCCTGTGGCGGGCGGGGGCATCCATTTATCATGGACATGCTCAGGTGATGCTGGCTGAGAATAGGCACTATGCTAGGGTTGATAGTCTGCGAAGAGCGGCTCTTGACTACCGGCAAAGATATCGTTCAAGCTACTTTGCCGACCTGTTTAGGGTTCATCATTCCCTGGGTTGTGCCCTGAATAAGACTGGGGTTGAGATAATTGCTCATCTTACCCCATTCAAGGATAACGGGGTTATTATTCTGGCTGACGAGCTGAATCTTTCTTTCAAGGAGAGGCTCTACGAGGTTTTGGCCTGTTTTAGAGACCGGTTGGGGGTAACATCCTTTAACCTCGGGCTGACAACCCCGCCGCTGGGTGAGACCGAGGAGAGCTGGGAAGACTTCCCGGTAACGGCCTGGCTGGTAGACCGGGGGGACCCTGATAGCCAGACTTCAGATATCGGCGGTATGGAAATATATGCGGCCAGTGTTATCTCGAGCGACCCGTTTGAGTTAGCCCGCCGGCTTCGAGAGTGTCTGACTTAGGAGGTCTTCGAACCGACTTCGACGCGGTATTTTAGGAGGTGATAAGGCGATGGCGAAAGCAGTCTTAGTGGTGGATATGCTCCGTTGTTTCTTGGAGAAGGGTTATCCCCTGTATGTTGGTGATAAGGCCCGTCGTATCATCCCTAACATACAGCGTCTGCTAGAGCATGAGCTAAACCAGGGTTCTAAAGTGTTCTTTCTCTGTGACCGACATGATCCCGGTGACCTTGAATTTAAGATGTTCCCGCCGCACTGTATTGCCGGTACCCCTGAGGCGGAGGTAATTCCTGAGTTAGCTAATTATTGCGGGGAGGTAATCCCTAAGAAGCGTTTTAGCAGCTTTTTTAACACTTCCCTGAATGAGAAATTAAATCGGCTCAAACCGGATAGGTTGATTGTTTGTGGTGTCCTTACTGATATTTGCGTGATGCATACGGTGGCTGATGCCCGAAACCGTGATTATGAGGTTGAGGTGCCGGTTGACTGTGTTGCTTCGTCAGACGAGCGGGCGCACCACTTTGCTCTGGAACATATTGAGAGAGTCCTGGGGGCGAAATTAACCAGAGTTAAGGCCGGTGAGGTTAAGCTGGCTAAATTCGAGCCGTCTGAGGCGGTCCTGTCGGGGGAGACGGCCGACATATATTTTGCGCGCACGATAGAGGTGCTGCGCCATGAAAGGCTTAACCCGGTGGCTACCATGGAGGTATTCTCCAGTCGAGCCGGGATGCTCTGCGGCATCGAGGAGGTCAAGGCCCTGCTCTCCCGCGTCCTGCCTGAGGGGAAACGTGAGGTCTGGGCTCTAGCTGAGGGTGAAACTATGGAACGGAAGGAAGTGGTGCTGCGTATCACGGCTCCCTACCAGAG
>CAZHRO010000112.1:0-4153 GCA_964535045.1 uncultured Dehalococcoidales bacterium
TACTACGTAGAGTCTCTGGATGAGATAGAGCTTCCTTTAGCCGAGCAGCGTTTAATAAGCCACCTCTTTCACCAGGTGGAGGGGGAGTTGGACAAATGGCTAAAGCTGGCGGCCACCCTTATCGCTCAACTGGTTCGGAATATGGCGGTAGTGACCACGCCCAAGACGGCAAACTGTGAGTTCAAGTATCTGGAGTTAGTCAGTTTTCAGGACTCACTGGCACTGGGTATCTTTGTCCTGCGCGGCGCTAAGATAAAGCAGAGGCTGCTCACCTTCAATCAAGCCATATCCCAGCTAAAGCTAACCGCGATTGCCGACAAACTAAACACCGCCTATTCCGGCTTAACCAGGGCCGAGATTCGGGCAAGGAAAGTAGAGCTCTCCCCGGTTGAGCAACAGCTAACCGACTGTTTGCTCGACATCATGCAGGCGGAGGATGAGCAGCAATATGAAGAACCCTACCTCGATGGACTGCACTTCATTCTTAGCCAGCCGGAATTTGCTGGGAGTCAGCGGGGGAACCCTTTATTGGAACTGGTTGACCAGCGAAGCCTGATTAAGATTATTGCCCCTGAAGGGCTGCCCGACCAAGAGGTGCAGGTAATCATCGGTAAGGAGAACAAAGCCGAGATTATTCAAGACTGCAGTGTGGTCATTGGTCGCTATGGGTTACCGAGCGAAGCCGCCGGCACCATAGGTGTAATCGGGCCTACCCGGATGCCCTACGGCCGGGCAATCTCCACTATCAGCTACCTGTCATTAGTGCTGAGCAAACTGACCGCTGAGCTCTACAACATAGAGCCACCGGAAACCAATTAATCATTAGGAGGGAATCCAGGAATTCGATAACCATGATAAACGAAAATAGTCCAGAAAAAGAACCCGGTAGCGAGCCGACCAGAGAGGTAGCCTCTGAGGTCGCTGAAATAGAGGATGTAGAAACCCTAAAACGGGCCCTGACTGAGGCCAGAGAAAAAGCCGAAGCCAATCTGGCGGGCTGGCAGCGCGCCCAGGCGGACTTCATCAACTACAAGCGGCGGAGGGAACAGGAAGATGAGGAGACCAGAAAGTTTGCCAATAGCACCCTCATCCTTAGTCTCCTTCCCATCCTTGATGACCTGGAGCGAGCTCTGGCAGCCATCCCGCCGCGTCAGGCCAGACTGGGTTGGGTCGAGGGAATAAGGCTTATTGAACGCAAGTTAAGGACGACCATGGAAGCTCAGGGGCTTTCGCCAATTAGAGCCCTGGGGGAACCATTTGACCCCCATTTCCACGAAGCGGTAATGCAACGTAAAGGCAAGGAGGGGATAGTGGTTGAGGAAATACAGAAAGGTTACCAGCTACACGACAGAGTTATTCGCCCCAGCAAGGTAGTTGTCGGTAGCGGCGAAGAAGACGAAGAAGGAGGCGAGAAATAAACTATGGCAAGGGTAATTGGAATCGATTTAGGCACGACCTTCTCCTGCGTGGCCGTCATGGAGGGAGGAGAACCAAAGGTCATTCCCAACGCAGAAGGCGGGCGAACGACACCTTCAGTAGTTGCCATGAGTAAAACTGGAGAGCGCTTGGTCGGACAGGTCGCCCGGCGCCAGGCAATTACTAATTCGGATAATACCATCTTCAGCATCAAGCGGCTGATGGGACGCAAGTTTGACGAGTCCAGCGTCGAGTACGATAAAAAGCTATTACCGTATAAGATAATCAAGGCAGCCAATGGTGATGCCTGGGTAAGGATGGGTAACAAGGACTACAGCCCGCCGGAAATCTCGGCCATGATATTGCAGAAGCTCAAGATGGACGCTGAAGCCTATCTTGGCGAGAAGGTTACCGAAGCGGTAATCACGGTGCCCGCCTACTTTAACGACAGTCAGCGTCAGGCAACCAAGGACGCCGGCAAGATAGCGGGGCTGGAGGTCTTAAGAATCATCAACGAGCCAACTGCCGCCTCTCTGGCCTACGGCCTGGATAAGAAGACAGATGAAACCATCGCCGTCTTTGACCTTGGCGGGGGTACCTTTGACATATCCATTCTGGAACTAGGTGAAGGTACCTTTCAGGTCAAGTCAACCAACGGTGATACCCACCTCGGCGGTGACGACTTTGACCAGAAGGTCATGGATTGGCTCTGTAACGAGTTCAAGCGAGAGCAGGGCATCGACCTGAGGCAGGATAAGATGGCACTGCAGCGGCTCAAGGAAGCGGCCGAGAAGGCCAAGTGCGAGCTATCTACCGTTCAGCAGACTGAGGTCAACCTGCCCTTTATCACCGCTGATGCCAGCGGTCCCAAGCACCTCAGCATCACTCTCACCCGGGCTAAGCTGGAACAGCTAGTAATGGAGCTTGTTGATAAAACCATCGATCCCTGTAAACAGGCAATGGCTGATGCGGGCAAATCGGTAGCCCAGATTGATGAAGTAGTTCTGGTCGGGGGGCAGACCCGAATGCCCCTGGTTCAGGAGAAGGTAAAACAGTTCTTCGGCAAAGAAGCCCACAAGGGGGTTAACCCCGACGAGGTAGTCGCCATTGGTGCCGCGATACAGGCAGGGGTGCTAAAGGGCGAGGTCAAGGATGTGCTGCTGCTTGACGTCACCCCGCTTACTCTCGGTATCGAAACCCTGGGTGGAGTGGCGACACCTCTTATCCCACGCAACACCACCATCCCTACGACAAAGAGCCAGATTTTCTCAACCGCAGCCGATAATCAGCCCAGCGTTGAGATTCACGTGCTCCAGGGTGAGCGCCCCATGGCCGCGGATAATAGAACTCTGGGGCGGTTTATGCTTGACGGTATCCTGCCGGCACCGAGAGGCGTGCCCCAGATTGAGGTTGAGTTTGATATTGATGCTAACGGCATCCTCAATGTTAAGGCCCACGATAAGGGTACGGGGCGTGAGCAGAAAATCACTATTACCGCTTCCAGCGGGCTATCCAAGGACGAGGTGGAGAGGATGCAGCGGGAAGCTGAGGCACACGCTGCCGAGGATGCCAGGCGACGCGAAGAGGTGGAAGCACGCAACACCGCCGATACCCTGGCCTACACGGCCGAGAAGACCCTGCGTGAGCAGAAGGATAAGATACCCTCCGACCTGAACAAAGAGACAGAGGATAAAATAGCTGCGGTGCGCTCCGCACTCCAGGGTAGTGACGTTGAGGCTATCCGTCGGGCAACCCAGGAACTGAACAGCACCATGCAGAAAATAGGTGCGGCCGTCTATCAGCAACAGCCGCCGCCGCCACCTCCGCCGGGTGCCGAGCCACCACCCCCCGGTGGTGAGACCCCACCCGGAGGTAAAGAGGGGGGTGAGGAAGGAACCGTCGAAGGCGAGTTCCGAGAGGTGTAGGCGATACAGCGCTGGATAGCGAATCCTAATCAGGTATTGGAAGGTCAGAGCTCTCTGGTATGGTTATCCCCCCTCTCCTTCGAAGGAGAGGGGGGAGTTAATGAGGTGAGAAAATAGATGCCAACAAAGCGGGATTACTACGATGTCCTCGGAATCCCCAGGAACGCTACCGACGAGGAAGTGAAGAAGGCTTTCCGTAAGCTTGCTTTCAAGTATCATCCTGACCATAACCGTAATGGTGATGCTGAGGGGAAGTTCAAGGAGGTAAACGAGGCCTACGAAGTGCTCTCTAACCCGGACAAGCGCGCCGCCTACGACCGCTTTGGTCATGGCGGGGCTGAGGGATTATTTGGGCACGGTTTTGAAGGCTTTGGTTTCGAGGGCGGTTTTGGTGATATCTTTGAAGCCTTCTTCGGCGGCACTACCAGTACCGTCCGCCGCGGACCCAAACGCGGTGCCGACCTCAGCTACGATACGTACATTACCTTCGAGGAGGCCGCCTTCGGCTGCGAAAAAGAGATAGCCATCATGCGCACCGAGTACTGCACCTCCTGCCAGGGAAGCGGCTGCAGGCCGGGCAGCAAACCTACCAAGTGCTCTAACTGTAATGGTACCGGGCAGGTAAGGCGGGTTCAGCAGAGTATCTTCGGTCGCTTTACCAATATTGCGACCTGTCCTCAATGTCACGGCGAAGGCAGGATCATCACCGAGCCCTGTCCTCGATGCCGGGGTACGGGGAGGGAAAAACGTGAGCGCCGTATCTCGGTCAAGATTCCAGCTGGGGTTGAAAATGGCACTCAGGTGCGCTTAAA
>CAZHRO010000113.1:0-4151 GCA_964535045.1 uncultured Dehalococcoidales bacterium
CCGAAGCGCGATAGACCGATGGCACAGCCGTGTTGGCCCACGTATCTTTCCCAGCCCAGCGTAGCCCCAGCCTCGATGGAGATACGTGTCTCTATGTTGGGGGGTAAAATTTCCTGGCGGTAGTATGCTGGTTGGGCCTCAAAAAGTTCCCACGAGGGCATCGAGATAATGCGTGCTTTAACCCCCCGTTCTTTTAGCAACTGCCCTGCCTCAAGCGCAATATGAACCTCAGAGCCGGTTCCGATGATAATAGCGTCAGGCCTTCCTGCTGTCTCCCACAGTATGTAGCCGCCATGCCGGGTACCGCTTGCCGGAGCCAGAGCTGTCCTGTCCAGTACCGGCAGTTTTTGTCTGGTGAGCACTATTGCCGTGGGGCCCTGACGGCGCTCCATGGCAATTCGCCAGGCTTCTACCGTCTCCGTCGCATCAGCGGGGCGGATGGTCACCAGATTTGGCACCAGGCGCAGGCCCATAAGCTGCTCGATGGGCTGATGGGTTGGGCCATCTTCACCGAGGCCGACGGAATCATGAGAGAAGAGGTAGATTACCTGGATACCCATCATGGCGGCCAGCCGCACTGGTGGCCTCATATAGTCGTAGAAAACCAGGAATGTCCCGGTGTACGGAATGATACCACCGTGAAGCGACATGCCGCTGGCGATTGCTCCCATGGCGTGTTCACGAACGCCAAAATGTATATTGCGACCGCGGTAATCTTCAGCCCCGAAGTGTCCCTGGTCCTTGAGGAGAGTCTTGGTGGAGGGTGCCAGGTCGGCCGAGCCACCGACCAGGGAGTATACCCTTTTAGCGATGGTATTCATTATCGTACCTGAAGCAGCCCGGGTGGCAATCGGGCCGTTTGTGGGTCGAAACAGGTTGTTTAAGCCCTGGTCCCATCCGTCGGGTAGTTCTCCATTGAGGCTCGCCTCCAGTTGCTGTGCCGCTTCTGGGAATTTCCTGCGGTAGTTATCCAGTCTGACCTCCCATTCCTGCTGCCAGCCTTTTCCTCTCGCCTGAGCCCGGCGGAAGTGTCTCAGGACTTCAGCCGGTATGACGAAAGGCTCCTGATAAGGCCACTTCAGGTGCTCTTTGGTCAGGCGTACCTCTTCTTCTCCCAGTGGTTCACCGTGTACCGAGGCAATTCCTGCCTTGTTGGGGCTACCGTAGCCGATGGTAGTCCGGCAGATGATCAGGCTGGGGCATGTGGTTTCCTGCTGAGCCGTTCTTATCGCCCGCTCAACACCAGCTATCTCCATACCGTCGATAGGGCCGGTAACCTGCCAGCCATAGGACTGAAAACGCTGGACGATATTCTCGGTGAAGGTAAGGTCGGTACTGCCCTCAATGGATATATCGTTATCATCATATAAATAGATCAATTTGCCGAGACGGAGGTGACCGGCCAGAGAGGCGGCCTCGGAAGTAATCCCCTCTTCAAGGTCACCGTCGGAGACGATAGCATAGGTATAGTGGTTAATTATCTCGTATCCCGGCCGGTTGTAGCGCTGTGACAGCCATTTCTCGGCTATGGCCATACCCACTCCATTAGCGAACCCCTGCCCCAGGGGGCCGGTGGTTGTTTCCACGCCGGGTACGAGACCGTATTCTGGGTGGCCCGGTGTTTTACTCTCCCACTGTCGGAATTGCTTGAGGTCTTCCAGTGTTATGTCGTAGCCGGTGAGGTAAAGAAGGGTATAGAGCAGTGCCGAAGCGTGGCCGGCGGACAGAACGAACCGGTCTCGATTCGGCCACTTTGGAGAGGAGGGGTTATGTTTAAGAAATCTATCCCACAGGACGTAGGCCATCGGTGCGGCTCCCATTGGGGCGCCGGGGTGGCCCGAATTTGCCTTCTGCACCATATCAACCGCCAGAAGCCGAATTGTGTTAATGCACAGTTCCTCAAAGGATGACTCAGCCATAATAGACCTCTTAATTCCTGCTTAGTATCTTCTAGAGTGCGAGTAGCTCTCGTTTAACCTGTCCCGTTCTTCTGTGAACTCCGTACGTATCACGAGTGTGCCTCTCGCCACGGGAATAAGACTACCCGAGTTCTTTAGCCATACGCTCTAGTATACCCTAAATGGGAAGGGATTATCATTAGTGCTCTTAGGTCGTGTAGTTAGGTTAACAACCCGGAGCGACCTTATCCTCGGCTGAGTGCTTTCTTACCGATGACCTCCTGCTTTGTGTGCCATCTCTGAACCGCCTCAATCACCTCACCCGGGTGGTCGCAGACTCTGAGCAGGTCAAAGTCCTCTTCGGAAACAAATCCCCTAGCCAGGACTGAGCTGCGCAGCCAATCTAAAAATCCTTCCCAGTACGCGCCATTGAAAAGGACAACGGGAAACGGTTTTATCTTGTGAGTCTGCATCAGGGTGAGTATTTCGGTTAATTCGTCTAGCGTTCCTAATCCGCCAGGCATGATGATAAAGGCAACGGCATATTTTACCAGCATGACCTTACGAATGAAAAAGTGCTTGAATGTCATCGCTTTAGTGGTATATTTGTTGGCAACCTGTTCCTGAGGCAGGTCGATATTCAGTCCCACCGAGGTAACCCCGGCTTGAAGAGCCCCCTTATTAGCTGCCTCCATCACACCTGGTCCACCGCCAGTTATGATGCAGAACCCCAGCTCTCCAAGACGCCTGGCTATTTCCGCTGTCTGCAGGTAGAGGCGATCCCCGGGTTTGATTCTGGCCGAGCCGTAGATACTCACGGCGGGTCCGATACCAGAGAGATTATCGAAGCCCTCAACCAGTTCGCCGATGATGCGGAACATGCGCCAGGAGTCTTCTTTGACCAGGTCATTTATTTCGTATTCATATACCATTTCTCTCTCCAGGTAAGCTGGATAATCGCTATTTTAGGATACCATAAATATAAGACATCTTTTTAAGTCTTTTTAAGCGGGGAATTAACCTGTATTTTGCCTCCGGCTTTGCAAAAAGAAGACATCGGCCAAGCAACGGGACGGTGGGGCCTGGTCTCAGAATCCCGACAGCTCATTATATTTGTAATCGCCGTGATATGTCATCCGGTTATTAACGGGTTCAGGCGGTGATTTGCTCTGAAGAAAATGGCAGGTTTAAGACGTTGTGTAATAAATGTGCTAGCTGTTGGATGATGCGCGAACCTGTTCCCCCTTTACCGCCGTGAGCTCTCCAGAGCCAGGGCTGAGAGATGGCGGTAACTTTCGGCGGGCTGCGGCTGGAAGAAGATGGCACTACCAACATAGATACTGTCGACGCCGCTCCGGGCGACCCGGGCAATGTTGCCCTCTTTTATCCCGCCATCGACACCTATCTCTATTTCGGGATATATTCCCCGCAGCTCTAATACCTTTCCCATAACTTCAGGCAGGAAGGGGCTGCCGTAAAATCCGGGATGCACCGTTAGAAAGAGCACGCTGTCCAACCCCCTTACCAGAGGTAAAAATCCTGCAACTTTGGTTTCCGGATTGACCGCTATTCCAACTTCGAGGCCCAGTGACTTGATCAAGCTTACGGTTTTCTCGGGAGTCGGGCTCGCCTCGTAGTGGAATACTATCCTTTTTGCCCCGGCTCTGCTGAAGTCTTCCACATAATTCTCAGGCTTCTCGACCATCAGGTGGGCCTCCCAGTCAAGCCTTGTGTGTAGAGAGGCAATGTGCTCGCATTTTATGCTCTGCGAAGGAACAAAACGACCGTCCATGATGTCAAACTGAATGTAGTCGCAGAAGGTTTCGGCCTGGCGAACCATCCTCTCCAGGGCTTCAGGGTCTTCGGTTAGAACGGCGGGTACTACCTTAACTGGTCTGGACATTATATCTCACGCAATAACACTTATGCCGGGCCATATCGGCATATCGGGTTCAAGGGTAAGGCTAATATCGTATATTCCCCTTACGGACACCAGTAAATCTTAGTCGAGAGTTGATGGAAACGTCAAGCTTCTATCTGTCTTATGTGAGGAAGGGCGCCGTATTTATAACTGAATAGCACCGTGAAATCTACTGAAACAAGGGCTCCCATTTTACCAGGCCGATTTTTGGAGCTAAAAAAATGTGTGTTGCCGCATTTAAGACACGGCTTCGTAATGGAGGCTTTAACCGGTTGAATTACCCCTGTCAAGCAGCCGTGGCACTTATTTTTATTACTTTAGCCGCTAAATTC
>CAZHRO010000114.1:0-4114 GCA_964535045.1 uncultured Dehalococcoidales bacterium
GCTCAGGGCTTTATTAGGGGGCGGATAAGTCCCGGTGGGCTTCGCGGACTTCAAATCCGTCGGGGGGCGCAGTTAGCGTCTCTGGTGGGTTCGACTCCCATGCGCCCCCGCCACCCATCTGACATCCGCTGTAGAATCACCGGGGAAAGGCAAAACCCCTCGAAAATACAAACCCAATCAGGCTCAGGCTTCCAGCGAGACGGTGCGGCAGCCTTGCGAATCTAACCGTTTTTGCTCACACAAAAGGTTCACGTCTCTTTTACCAGCATCAAGAGGGTGTTCTCATCAAACCATTCAATTCTTTCAAGGTCGTAAAAACTTCTCTTAATATTTCTCTGAAACTCTCTCATCGCCGCCTCGAACTCGCTCTTTCCATATAAAGAGAAGGTGGAGTAGTGACCGCCCTGCGCTAACTCAACCAGCCGGCTAAGTGAGGTAACCCTGCGATACTTAAACCGCTTTATGCATTCTATCGCCAGAGACGTAACCGAATTTACTATCTCCCCCAGCTCACTAAGCTCATAAAGGCGGTTCTCCTTCTCCAAGAAGAGAGGGAAATATCGACCCCAGATATTCTTTGCATTCTGGCTTCGCAAACGAGTATAGATGAAAATACTCCCCCCGTCTCTGATAATCTTAGCTGCGTTTTGCAAAAACCTTACCAAATCAAAATGGTGGATGGCGTTAAAAGAAAAAATACAGTCTAAGGAGTCGTTCGATAGAGGAATATCCTCCGCCGATGCCCTTACGGTCTTGAAATTGGTCGCTCCTGCCGCCCGCAGATAACGCGAGGTTTCCCTCAGCATCGATTCATTGTTATCGATGCAGGTCAAATGGTAAATACCCAGCTGCTGCAGCATCTCCAGGCAGTATCTCCCCGCCCCACAACCAATATCAGCGGCTGTAAGGCCGCGATTGCCATTTAGCATACCCCTAATAAACACAAGCGGTTCTAAGTCGGTTTTTCTCAGGTCATTATAGGCAGCGGCCACCTCAGAGAAGTGCTCAGACATACACTGCTGAGTATCAAACATTTCTACCACAATACACCTCCCCCTTTCAGTTTTGATCAAGTCTTAACGACCCCAACGACTTCTTAACAAAGCCCTATTCTACCACATCGAAACCAGCTCGTCCATAAGCCGTTGAGGCTATAAATCCCAGAAAATATCAGGTCGGAAAAGAAATATCGGTCTGGGTTGAGCTTAATGGGTGAGAGGTAATATTATCTCCCATCTATACTCTTAAGTGGCTCTAAACTGTATATCAACATAAGCAAACCAGCGGTCAGGGAGCCGGCGCTCAAAACCAGCTACAGGCCCGCCAATCTATCACTCTGCGACCCGAAAACAGAATTACGGCACGAATGGCAAGAATCCAGGTATTGTGTCAGCCGAAAGCACTTTCTACAATAGGACCCGTTCGTCCCCAATACGCCGGGTTATTTTCTTCCCGTCCAGATACTCGAGCAGGGCTAAGGCATATTTACGGCTGGTCTGAAACATATCTCTTACCTCGGCCACGGTTATCTTGCCGTGAGCCTTAAGATAAGAGGTTACCCTATCCACCATCTCGTTATAGGCAGAAACCGAGAATACTACGTCATCAGCCACCTTAACCACCTGATTACGTGCGGTGAGCAGGTTAAGGGTATCAGGCTCCGGTATCAAATTACGGGGTGGGGCGTAGGGACGCTCACTCAGTGCCCTCAAAAAGGCATCCAGGCTTGCCTGCTGAGCCTGCGTCAGCCGAACCCGATGGGTCGCCAAACGGACCGCAGTCCCCTCCTGAATAATAACCCCGTCATCAAAAAGCCTCTGCAAGATTGCCTGTCGCCGGGACCCTATCTTGAGCCGACTCGCCAGCTCCGCCTGGGGCATACCCATCCGAACCGGAAACCTCTGGTGATACTCCTCAAGAATACTGGTCACCTCTCGAGTCAGGCGTTTCCAGCCAGCCCTCGTCATAAGGAGACAATCTTCACCCCCGCCAATCGTAATCACCTTTCCCTGCTTAATAAGGGATTCCAGTGCTGGCTTAAACTTAGCGTCGGATAGGTCATCGTGGGCTAACAGGGCTGCTAATTTCAGTGGTTGCTTCGACTCCAGCCGGGACAACACCATCTCCTCAGCAGTACCCCCTGCCCTAGCTTTGAGACTCGCTAGGACATCGAGGGGGAAGCGGCGATACCTCTGAGCCTGAGGCTCAACCACCTCACCACCCCCCAGGGTCTCCTCTGGAGAACGAATGATGAAGCGGTCGCCTCTAACCAGTGCCACTGGCTTACTTAGCGACAGGTGAGCCCAACCAGTCTCCCCGGGGCTGAGCTCCACCCTCTCCAGCAGGCGGACCCTAGCCACTGCCTGGGTCGTTCCGGCATGAAAGTTAACCACGGTATCATGCTTTAGGGGGCGACGGAGATATGAAATCAGGCGAAGCTCGCCGATTAACATTGTCGTTGGTAGAAGCCAACCCGGTCTGGTAAGGACATCACCCCGCTCAAGCTGAGATTTGGCAATACCAACCAGATTAACACCGACCCGGTTCCCCGGCAGCACAGTGTTTAAGCGAGTTTTATGAGTCTGTAATCCCCGGATACGCGAGCGCAGCCCCGCGGGAACGAGCTCCACTTCCTGGCCCACGCTGAGTGAACCATCGACCAGGGTTCCGGTAATCACCGTCCCCGAGCCGGCGATGGTAAAGACACGGTCTATGGGAAGACGAGGTCGGCCAATGTCCCTCTTAGGTGGCAGCGAGCCTAACAGCCTCTCGATAGCCGAGATTAAATCAGATAAGCCCTCGCCGGTTACCGCCGAAACGGCCACAATCGATGCCTGAGACAGGCTCGATGAGACAAGCAGCTTTTCAACCTCCGTTTTTACCAAGCCAAGCCATTCATCATCTACCAGGTCCTTCTTGGTCAGGACGGCTATCCCCCTCTCTATGTCGAGTAAGTCCATAATAGCCAGGTGCTCCCTGGTCTGGGGCATCACACCCTCGCTGGCATCGATAATAACTAAGGCCAGGTCAATGCCACCAACACCAGCCACCATATTCTTAATCAGCCGCTCGTGTCCCGGAACGTCGACTATACCCACTTCCTCACCACCAGGCAGCCTGAGCCAAGCAAAGCCCAGGTCAATCGTCATCCCCCGCTCCTTCTCCTCCCCCAGCCGGTCCGGGTCAATACCGGTAAGAGCCCGCACCAAGACTGACTTACCATGGTCGATGTGTCCGGCAGTACCCAGCACAAACATTGTCCACCTCTTAAACAGCCCCAAGCCTAATGTGCATGCCCCATACTCCTGGCGGCATCCTTTAGCACCTTAAGGACAACCTCATCCGCCTCGGGAAGCACGGAGCGCGGGTCGAGAAGCAAAACATGCCCGCTAAGGCGGCCGATGACGGGTATTTTTTGACGGCGCAACTGCTGACTCAGGCCCTGAGCTACCTGGTAATGTTTCCGCTTGCCCTCTTCACCAAATGCGACAAGTCTGGTGGGCAGGGTACCACCAGGCAGGCTCCCGCCGCCGACCACGCTCTCTCCATCGACCACTCTGGCCAATCCACCGAGAGCCTCGGCCCAACGGTTAGCACGCCGGTCAATCTCCTCAACCGACGCCGAAATCATGCGCCACACCGGAACCCTGGTTTCGGCTTCGCCCTTTAAGTAATGGATGAGGGTAGCAATCAGCCCCGCCAGCCTTACCTTATCAATGCGCACCGCCCGCGCCAGCGGGTGTCGTTTCAACCTGACCAGCAGCTCTTTTGCCCCAACCACAATTCCGGCTTGAGGACCACCCATGAGCTTATCACCGGAAGAGAAGACCAAAGCGGCACCAAGACTGATGCTCTGCGGCATTGTGGGCTCGGCATCAAGCCCGAATCTGGCAGTATCTAAGAGGCAGCCACTGCCCAGGTCATCAAATACCGGAAGGTCATAGCGGCTACCGAGACCCACCAGCTCCTCAAGGCTTACCAGGTGGGTAAAACCCATCAGCCGGAAATTGCTGGAGTGAACCCGCATCAGGGCAGCCGTCCTCGGGTTAATCGCCTCTTCGTAGTCCTTCAGGTAGGTACAGTTGGTAGTACCCACCTCGACCAGCCTGGCACC
>CAZHRO010000115.1:0-4096 GCA_964535045.1 uncultured Dehalococcoidales bacterium
ACCCAAGGAGATGGCACCGAGAGGCAAGCAGCAGCCCGGCGACCTGGTAGTATTGGTCGGCGGTAGAACCGGTCGCGACGGCATCCACGGGGTTACCTTTGCCTCGGAACAGCTTACCGAGGAGTCAAGCGCCGCCTCCTACAGTGCGGTCCAGATTGGTAACCCTATCGTCGAGAAGAAGGTTATCGACACCCTGCTGCAAGCCCGGGACCGTCGCCTCTACTCCCGGATAACCGACTGCGGAGGCGGGGGACTCTCCTCAGCCGTCGGTGAAATGGGCTCAAGCACCGGGGTTAAGGTCTATCTCGACAGGGTGCCGCTCAAGTATGCCGGGCTTTCCTATACCGAGATCTGGGTGTCGGAATCTCAGGAGCGGATGGTGCTGGCGGTGCCCCCGGAAAAGGTCAGCGAACTGCTTGAGCTTTTTGCCCGCGAGGATGTCGAGGCAGTGGTTATCGGCGAGTTCACCGACGACAAACGGCTCAAACTCTTCTATCAGGGAAACCAGGTGGGTGACCTTGACATGGAGTTTCTGCATCAGGGCATACCGCAGGTGAGGCGAGAAGCCCGCTGGACGCCCCCCCACCACCCTGAGCCCGACTTTGCCTGCCCCGATGACCTGGGTAAAGCCCTGCTGGAGATTCTTGGCTCGTGGAATGTATGCAGTAAGGAATGGGTAATACGCCAGTACGACCACGAGGTGCAGGGAGGCAGTGTCCTCAAGCCTCTGGTGGGAAAGGATAACGACGGCCCCGGCGATGCTGCTATCGTGAGGCCGGTCTTAGGCTCAGAGAGAGGGGTTATCGTGGCTAACGGGATAAACCCGAGGTATGGTTACATTGACCCCTACTGGATGGCTGCCTCGGCGATTGACGAAGCCCTGCGGCAGATTATTGCGGTCGGGGGAGACCTGTCACGGGTAGCCCTGCTGGACAACTTCTGCTGGGGGGATGTCCGCGAGCCTGAGATACTCGGCGCTCTGGTGAGGGCTGCCCAGGCCTGCTATGATATGGCACTGGTTTACGAAACCCCTTTTATCTCCGGTAAGGACAGCCTCTATAACGAGTTTGAGTACGAGGGTAAGGTCATCTCTGTTCCCCATACCCTGCTCATCTCAGCCGTCGGTGTTATGGAGAATGTAAACCGCGCCGTCTCCATGGACTTCAAAGAGGCTGGTGACCTCATTTACACTGTCGGCTTAACCTATAACGAGCTCGGCGGTTCGGAGTATGTCAGGCTTAAGGGTTTTATCGGAAACAGGGTACCCAGGGTGAATCCTCACCGGGCAAAGCAGGTAATGGACAGACTGAGCCTGGCTACCAGAAAAGGCTTAGTCAGAGCCGGTCACGACCTGAGTGAGGGTGGTCTTGGTGTCGCCGCCGCCGAGATGGCCTTTGCCGGCGGCCTGGGGGCACTAGTCCATCTGAAGGCGGTGCCGCTGGGCGAGCCCATAGACCGGGATGACTTCATACTATTCTCGGAATCAAACAGCCGGTTTCTGGTGGAAGTTGCCCCCGAGAACGAAACGGAGTTCAGGAAGGTAATGGAGGGCGCCAGCCTGGCACTTATTGGGCAGGTTACGAACTCTAAAATGTTAGAGGTATACGGGTTAGAGGGTAAACGGATTCTAACCAAATCAATCAGTGAGCTTAAAGAGGCGTGGCAGAAGCCACTCCGATGGTGAATTAAGATGCCTGAAGTGCGAGCGCTGATACTGCGAGCCCCGGGAACGAACTGTGATGAAGAAACGGCCTTTGCCTTCCAGCAGGCAGGAGCCACCCCCTCCCGGGTTCATATTAATCAAATAATACGCCGCGAAGAGCGGCTTTCTGACTACCAGATACTGGTTATACCCGGTGGCTTTACCTACGGCGACGATATCAGCGCCGGCAAGGTACTTGCCAACGAGCTTAGATTAAAGCTGGGAGAGGATATTCGCAGCTTTGTTGATAACGGCGGGCTGATACTGGGCATCTGTAACGGCCTTCAGGTACTGGTCAAAGCTGGTATTCTACCCGAGATGCAAAATGGCGGGCCGGCGGTAACACTGGCCCCCAACGATTCCGGCAGGTTCGAGTGCCGCTGGGTATATCTCAAGGTAAATAAGAACAGCCCCTGTATCTTCACCCAGGGGATTGAGAGGTTATATCTGCCGGTAGCTAACGGCGAGGGGAAGGTCGTTGCCACTGAAGAGGCCTTAGCCGAGCTGAATGTAGCCCTGTACTATACTGATGAGTACGGTAACACCAAAACTGGCTACCCCCATAACCCCAGTGGCTCGGTAGGCAATATCGCCGGTATCTGCGACAGCTCGGGGCGCATCTTTGCCCTGATGCCCCACCCCGAGCGCTACATTCGAGGCACCCAGCACCCCCGCTGGACAAGAGAGGGTGCTAAAGAACACGGAGACGGCCTGCAGATTTTCCTAAACGCCGTTAAGTGGGCTGAGAATCTATAAAAACTGGCTTTTTTAAGTTTTTTTACCCACACTTAATTCATTTTCCTCATATATCTTCAATACTTTCTCTAACATCTCCTTTTGAGCCTCGAGATAGGCAGCATAAGCTTTCTCAGCTCGTTCTAGAACATCATCAACGGGTTTGCTCGCTTGCTTGGTGGTAGAATCATAGAGGGGTGCAAGCAGAAAAGAGGGAGGCTGAAGAGAAGGCCAGTTTTTCTGCTCAATTGTTAACCTTAAAACTTGGCGGGCATAAGTGGAAGGCCCCATTCCGAATTTAGCTGCCATGTCCCGCAATTGAGTTAGCTCCTCTCCAGTCAGGCGGATAGATAGAAACGAAGACCGCTTTTGGCCGGGTTTGGGCTTGCTAATTCTACCTTTATGCCCTTCAGCTAGCGGGCCTCGTGCCTCCCAGTATTCTCTTTCTTCCTCGAGCGATTTAAATTTTGGGATTTTAGTTTCTCCTCTTCTTCTCATAGGTAACACCTACTTCCTCAATCTTTTTCTGTATCTACGTTTATAATTTTCACTCATCTCAAAGGCTGTTATTGGTCTGAATAAAGCCTTGCCCACTCGCTCGACTACCACATTGAGATACCTGCCATTAGTAGATTGTCCACTCAGAATATATCTTTGACCAGCCTCCCTTTCACTGATATGAGTTCCAAAGCAAACATCCTCAACTTCCCGAGGGTTCACGTTATGCCGGGCTATGTGTCCAATATTTTCGTCATCCCAGTCAAGGCCTTCAACCTTCATACAGTTCTACCTTATTGTGATACAATGTAACACATCTATAAAGAATTGTCAAGCTTGATATATACTATAAGTCTAAAATAGGGCTCTATTTTACTCAATCTCAAGGTGCCCGGGTTTAGTGCCTGAATCAAGTATTGCCCACGGTAATCTTTGACCGGTATCCCATTTCTGATGGGCATAGAAATCTACATCCAGGTTGCACTTAGCAACCGCCCGGCGCCACCCGGCCAGTGACACCTCCGCTACATTAGCCAGCACCCCAGCTACCGCAGCATCCCCCCGGCTCAAGACCGCCTGAATCTCGCTCCAGGCCGGGCTTTCGACCTTGAGTTTGATACCCCTGGGCAGCAGGCTTCTTTTAAGCAGAGATAAACGCCGATTTAAGATGGAGAGCGGTGCCATCGGCAGCCGCTGAAAAGGCGTGCCAGCCTTGGGCACAAAGGGGGCGACATTGAGCACCAGACGGGTACCACACTGCTTACGGTCCAGAATGTCTTTACTGCTGATAGCCAGTCTCACAACTTCGTCTATATCATCATCGGTCTCCAGAGGCAGGCCAGCCATGAAATAGAGCTTGAGCTGCCTTATGCCCAGCTCGGCAACCTGTCTCACCGCCCTCAGGATATCATCCTCGGAGACGCCCTTTTTGACAAACTGACGCAGTCGCTGGGAACCAGCCTCCGGCGCTAAAGAGATAGACTTAGCCCCAGCCTTAGCCAGCGTTGCTAACACCACCCGAGAGAGCGGTTTTATGCGCAGCGAGCTGATCGAAAGACCCGCCCCCTTCTGGTATAGCCTGACCACAAGCTCTTCTATCTGCGGGTGGTCGGTAACTGCGGGCCCGACCAACCCGATCCGCTTTCTGAATCTAAGCCACCG
>CAZHRO010000116.1:0-4072 GCA_964535045.1 uncultured Dehalococcoidales bacterium
CTCGAAGAGGCAGGGGTGGGATTGGACGTGGTCTCAGTCGGGGAACTCAGCATCGCCCATTCGGCTGGCTTCCCATTAGGCAGAGTATTCTTCCACGGGAACAATAAATCAGATGAAGAGTTAAGACTAGCGCTTGAGTGGCAGGTCGGACGCATTGTGGTGGATAACCTCTATGAGCTCAGACTGCTTGATGCGATAGCCAGAGAGACGAGACAGAAACCCGATATTCTACTACGCCTATCGCCCGGGATAGACCCTCATACTCACAAGTATATTGCTACCGGTGTTATTGACAGCAAGTTCGGTTTTCCTGTGGCTAACGCAGAAGGGGCTGTAGCTCAGGCCCTAGAAGCCGCTAATCTTAGTCTAACCGGACTGCACTTTCACATCGGTTCCCTTATCCATGAGGCTGAGCCCTACGAGCAGGCGACCGAGCGGGTGCTTGACTTCGCCGGGGCGATGAAGAAAAGGCACGGGTTTGAAATGAGAGAGCTGGATATTGGTGGTGGCTTTGCCATCCAGTACACTCATGATGTGGCATCACCGCCGGTTTCTTACTATGCTGAGCGGATAGTATCCAGGGTTATCACTAAGTGCCGGGAGTTAGGACTGGCGCTGCCGCGGCTTGTTGTTGAGCCGGGGCGAGCGATAGTGGGGCAGGCTGGGGTAGCACTGTATAAGGTGGGGGCGATCAAGGAGATACCCGGTGTCAGGTGCTACGTTTCGGTAGACGGGGGCATGGGGGATAATATCCGCCCGGCTCTTTACGAAGCCAAATACGAGGCGGCGGTAGCCAATAAGATGGGAACTGAGGAAGCCGAAAAGGTTACCATCGCCGGTAAGTTCTGCGAGTCAGGTGATATCCTGATAAAGGATATAAGTCTGCCACCACTTGCTAGTGGTGACATCATCGCCGTGCCCGGCTGCGGCGCCTATTGCCTGCCACTGGCCAGTAACTATAATGCTTCGCTCAGGCCGGCGGTGGTTCTGGTCCAGGGAGGTAAAACACGTCTCATTCGACGGCGGGAGACCTTCGCCGACCTGACCCGGTGTGATCTAGTTTAAGAAAAGTGAGGTTGGTCTTGAGTGTGGAAAGTAGTCGGACAAACCAGGGCAGTTTCGTTACTCCAGCGCAGCCTGGAGAGGCAGGCAGTAGCCCATGCCTATCTTTTTGTCGGTCCCCCTCACGTAGGTAAGATGACGCTGGCCCTGGAGCTGGCCAAAGCACTGAACTGCGAGGCGCCAGAACCGCCCTGCGGAGTGTGTAATTCCTGCCAGAAAATAGCCTCTTTCAAGCATGCCGACGTTCAGGTCATAGGCCTCTCCGGCGACCGGAATGTAACTGAAGCCAAGCCCCAGACTGAGATCGGTATTGACCAGATTAGAGAGCTGCAGCACACCGCCAGTCTACCCCCTTTTGAGGGAAGATATAAGGTGTTTATCATTGATGGCGCTGAGCTCCTGTCACATGAAGCTGCCAACCGTCTACTTAAAACCCTGGAGGAGCCAACAGGGAAGGTGGTTTTCATTCTTTTGACCAGCGGTGAGAGGCTACTACCAGCCACCGTCGTTTCGCGCTGCCAGCGGCTGGAGCTACCCCCGCTACCGGCGGCTGAGATAGAAACAGCTCTTCACAGTCAAGGGGGTATCGAAATATCCAGGGCAAAGCTCCTAGCTGGGATCTCACGAGGGCGTTTGGGCTGGGCACTTAAGGCAGCACGTGATGATAACCTGCTTCAGCAGAGGTCGGAGAGGATAGAGAGGCTTCTCAGTGTAATCAATGGTGATGGCGAGGAACGCTTTGACTATGCTCTTAAGCTATCGTCCCAATTTAGCCGGAATCGGGAGTTAGTCGGGGGGATTTTAGACCTGTGGCTCAGCTGGTGGCGTGACCTTCTCTTAGTCAAGATTGGTTGCCCCAGCTTCATCATCAATACTGATATGCTGCCCACGCTTTCTAGCTGTGCCGAGAACTATAGTCTAGAGCAAATAAAGGATTTTATCACCAGTATTCAGGCGACATCAGAGCAGCTTAAACAAAACGCTAATCCCCAGCTGGTACTGGAGGTGCTAATGCTTAGCATACCGAGGAAAGGTGGATGAGAGATGGCTGATATAGTCGGCATACGTTTTAAGAGAACGGGGAGGGTATACTACTTTGACCCGGCCGGCATTGACCTAACGGTAAACGAATACGTGGTAGTTAAGACTAGCCGTGGTCTAGAGCTGGGACAGGTAGTTATTGCTCCCGAGCAGGTACTGGATAGTGAGATAGACGAACCCCTGAAGCCGGTAGTACGCAAGGCGGAGCCCGAGGATATAAAAAAAGCTCAGGAAATGGAGGCAAAAAGCATCGAAGCTCTAACTGAGTGCGGCAAGTGGGTTGACAAGCTAAATCTGCCGATGAAGCTACTACTTGCCGAATATAATCTTAATGGTAGTCGTCTTACCATTTACTTCAGTGCTGCGGAGCGGGTTGATTTCCGCGAGCTGGTTAAGGAACTAACCAACCAGCTCAAGGTGCGAGTAGAGCTGCGACAGGTAGGGCCTCGAGATGAAGCCAAAATGGTAGGCGGTTTTGGTCGTTGTGGACGTCCACTGTGCTGCACCAGCTTCTTAGATAGGTTCGACCCGGTCTCGATTAGAATGGCTAAGGATCAGAATCTGCCCCTCAATCCGATGAAGATATCGGGAATCTGCGGACGGTTGATGTGCTGTCTAGGCTACGAATTCGAAGTTTACCACGCGATGCAAGAGAAGTTACCTAAGAAGGGTCAACAGGTGTCAACCTCTATGGGAGTAGCCACCGTAGTGGCGGGCAACCCCCTTAAGGAAACGGTAACGCTTGAGCTAGAGAGCGGGGCGACAGTAGAGCTACCCTTAAGTGAAATAGCCGTTGAGCCCCGCAGGCGGCGGAAAAAGAACTAGGCTTGTAGGTATTAATCAACTCTCACCGGGGAAGGTATTTCTGCCACTGAACCTGATTTCTGAGATGATAGGGAATGTAAAAAGGCAGACCATCTCGCGGGGGAGAAGGGCGATGAATTAGCCTCATCCCGGCCTGTTCCGGAGTCCTGCCTGCTTTGCGGCGATTGCAGGGAATACAGGCACTGACCACATTTTCCCAGGTGTGCTTGCCACCCCGGTAACGGGGAATAACGTGGTCTAAGGTAAGCTGCCGACTCTCCTTTCCGCAGTACTGACAGACATAATGGTCACGGTTGAAAACCTCAAAGCGGTTCAGCCTTCTCTGGGGACGGGGACGCCTGATCATATTAGACAGGCGGATTACCGAGGGCACCGAAAAGGTGTGCGTGACTGAGTGGACGAAGCCGGTGCCATCCTCGAGCATCTCCGCCTTGCCCTGATACACCAACACCACCGCCCGACGGACACGACAGATATTGAGCGGCTCATAGTTCTGATTCAGCACCAGGACCGGCAGGTTTATCATAAGGTCTCTTCCCAGAGATACGCCTGCAACCTACACTCAAAAACTTCTTAAGGCAGGCTCGCCTAATTTTACTCAAAAACTAGCCACTTTACAAGCCCGCGAGAGGAAAGAGGGCTATACAAGAAGCTAACTGTCACGGACTCTATCGTCTACCCTGCCTTACTCAAGGGTATGGACAGGCGCTCAGCCGAGGGAAAACCGATGAACTGCTTAAACAGGCAGGTATGCTGCCCCACATGAGTTGGTCCTTGATAGAAATACCACGCCTAAGCAAGTGCTGGAAGGATTGGTTAGCACCGGCTAGGAAAAGGAGTAAGAAACAAGCAGACCGAAACCTGGGAAGCGATGATAAGTAGCCTCTGCATTACTGCACGTCAGGTCAGAAAGAAATGAGTTAATCCCGTCTGTGGTTACTGGATAGCCCTTCACGAACGGTTTAGGGCAATACTCGTAGAACTCAATAGTTCGCAGGGACAAACCTTGCCTTCTGGAAGTGAGGAACTTTGTTAACAAACTAGCTTGGAGTTGTGCCTGAGATTTTGTTAACAAGCGGCATTTCTTTGCGCCTGAAAAGTGGTGGGCAGTAGAGGACTTGAACCTCTGACCTCTGCGATGTCA
>CAZHRO010000117.1:0-4064 GCA_964535045.1 uncultured Dehalococcoidales bacterium
AAGGATGTGAACCTTGTCTGTAAGAAGTTAGGTATCGAGCCCTACCTGGACTTTGTGGCCACCTCGGAAGAGGCTGGGGCTAACAAACCAGAACCGCCCATCTTTCTACTGGCCCTGGAGCGGGCAAGGGTAGATGCCCGGGAAGCTGTCTACGTAGGTGACCAGTACAGGACTGATGTTCTTGGAGCCAGAGGAGTAGGTATCAGACCAGTACTCATTGACCGCTCTGGCTTGATGCCCGGGGTGAGTGACTGTACACGAATTCGGAGCCTGACTGAGCTAGACCGCTGCCTCCAGTGATTTAGCGGGGGTCTTATTTAGATTTCCCAGGACCTCGGCCTGCTTTTCCAGCATTTTGTTGTCAATCTCAAGCTGCTTGACCTTCTCGTATACCTTGCGGAAGTGAAGTCCCTGCGCTGCCAGGGTGAGAGCTACCCCGATATGCCTGGGATATTTACGCAGGGTAGAAAAGACCATTTTCCAGTAATACAACCGCGCCCAGTCCTTGATGCCCAGCGCGATAGTCACTTTAATGAGTGCCCGTATTTTAGATAGCTTGAGTTTGAACCCCCTCTTTATCTTTTCGTTAGTCCTATATTCTTTCAGGAAGGTATGAATCCGTTCGTAGTATTGCTTTGGCGAGTATATTTCTTTTAGAACCTGCTTGTAACCATTAATGAGGACATCAAAACGAAGCTTAGGGATGATGTTAGTAGAGCCATCTGTATTATCACCAGTAGCGCCGGGCAAAAGGCGGTTCTCCTTTTCCAGGCGACGCCACAGCTTAGTTTCCGGCGGAGCCATTAACAGGCCCACCATGGCAGTAACAATACCACTTTTCTGAATGAAGTTAATCTGATTCTTGAAGATAGAGAGCGGGTCACTATCAAAGCCGAGGATAAAGCCACCCATGACCTCAAAGCCGTAGTTTTGTAGCTTTTTGACATCGGCAACCAGGTCACGGTTCTGGTTCTTATATTTATTACACTCGGCGAGGCTTTCTTCATTCGGGGTTTCAATACCAACAAACACCCGGGTAAAGCCAACATCAGACATCATCTGACACATCTCATCATCATCAACCATGTTAATCGAGGCTTCGGTGAGGAATTTGAATGGGTATTTTTTGTCCCTCTGCCATTCCAGCATTGCCGGCAGGATTTCTGCCTTTAGCTTTCTCCTATTACCGATGAAGTTGTCATCAACAATGAATACGGTGCCCCGGTAGCCCAGTTCATATATTGCTTCCAGTTCAGCCAGCATCTGCTCTTTAGTCTTGGTGCGCGGCCTATGCCCGTCCATAACGATAATATCACAGAATTCGCAGTCGTAAGGGCAGCCGCGCGAATATTGAACAGTGACCTGGTTGTACTTACTTACTTCGGCCAGGGAGTAGAGGGGAACGGGGGTCCTGGTTATGTCGGCTTTCTCATCGGTCTGGTAGGTATGCTTGGGGCATCCATTCTTGAGGTCTTCCAGGAAAACTGGCAGGGTTATCTCTGCCTCATTGCGTATCACGTGGTCTATTTCATCAAAATTAACCAGCTCGTAGCCAGTAGTGAAAAGCGGTCCCCCCGCAACCACCTTGGTATTGAGCTTCTTACAGCGGTGAGCAACTTCCAGAGCTGATTTCTGCTGCACCACCATGGCGCTAATAAAGACATAGTCAGCCCACTTTATATCTTTATCGGTGAGTTTACGTACATTCATGTCAACAAACTTCTTCTCCCACTCCGGGGGAAGTAAAGCAGCCACGGTGAGAGGGCCTAGAGGGGTATTCAGCGCCTTTTTACGGCTTAGCTTCAAAGCATATTTAAAGCTCCAGAAGGTATCTGGATACTGGGGATAGACTAATAGTATTTTCAAATTACACTCCCTATTGTTCGGAATTCAGAAGAACAACTCATTCTATACTATTTAAGCCGGTAAAGTCAAATCGGCGAGTTTAGCGAGTTTATCAATCAGCCCCTGTATAATTACTGTCAGTGTATGAGGATAACCTTTACTCGTTCCCGCCCCTTATTATAAGAAGAACGATAGCAGCCATGTATCACGCCCTAAACCCGGTGGTGCTCCTTGGAGCAGGTCAACGAGAGCCTCGAAGAAGCTCTAGGGAAGCTAGCACAACACCCTGGCTACCAGCAAAGAAAGGCCAAAACCGGTAAGGTCCAGGTAACACGACTTACAACGCAGCTATATGCCCTTCGGTAACACTTTATTTTGATGCGATACGCCTTCCCAGACTCGCCCGGCTGACACCCACCGGCATTTGCATTTGGCTACCTGGTGACAAAATAACCTGAGCATGCTAATCTTTATTTGGTTGGGGTGGGTCAATTTTAAGCGGTATCTACAGTAGAGGTATCGAAAGGTACCAGTAATGCGAATCGGATTGTCGTTGGGAGTTGGCGGAGCGAGAGGCTGGGCTCACCTTGGAGTGCTACAGGCTCTTGAAGAAAAAGGTATCTGCATCGACTTAGTCAACGGTGCAAGTATTGGTGCAGTGGTTGGCGCGGCCTATGCTCTGTACCAAGACACCGGAAAGATGTTTTCCCTTGCCAAGCAGGCTACTGAGGCCGTCAATGTAAACTACTTCAATATATTCCGTTACCCTAGCGACGGGGCATCTTTTCTTTCTAATATCCTGTTAAACGCTATCTGCGACATAGCTGCTTTGCGCAGTTTCTTGATTTCCCACCGAAATAACATCAAAGCACTTGAGACAATATTTGGGGATTATGAATTTCATGAAACTAGAATCCCCTTCTCGTCTGTTGCCACCGATCTTGTGTCAAGAAAGCTGGTATCAATTCGGAAGGGCAGATTGGTTGACGGCATACTCCCATCGATCTCAATTCCAGGCATATTCCCACCTATTAAAATGGATGATTCTCTGTTAGTAGACGGAGGCGTACTAGCTAATGTGCCGGTGCGTGAACTCCGAAAAGATGGGGCGGAGTTCGTGATTGCGGTGAGGTTAATCGACAGGGCTAAACCGAAATTCCGTAATGGCTTTGAACTGCTCAGTTATGTTGACTCACTTAAATTCCGTGAAATAAATAAAAGGGAACTGGCTAATGCAGACTTCGTATTAGATATTGACACCGCAGGACTGGATGGCGGTAAGTTCGATGATTATGAGACTGCTATTTCCATTGGTCACCTTGAGGCGACAAAACGATTACCGGAACTTATGAAGAGGTTAGATCGTGTCGTCAAATAGAGGTATCACTCTAGTACTAGGCGGGATTGGAATTAAAGGAGTGGCCAATTTCGGCGTGCTTCGAGCGTTTCGTGAGCACGAAATCCCGATAAGAAGAATTGTAAGCACTGGTCTAAGTTCTATTGCTGCGGCTCAGTATTCTCTAGACATGGATCCTGTTCCCTTAGTAGATACTATCTCTCGTTTCTTTATCAAGCACAGGAGGGACTTATGGGGATTGGAGAGGATTGGCGGTATAGATGAAAACGCCGAGGAGATATTACTTGGTGGGTTATCTTATTTTCTCAGAGGACGTCTATTCTGCCGATCAAACATCCGCCGGGTCAGCATATTATCGTGGGACCTAATCGATCCATTGTTAAGTGAGGATTTCATAAATCTGAAGGAATCTGAACTCAGCGTGCCAATAGCTGTCTCGGCAATCGACCTTGAAAGTGGTCGCGAAGTTCTTCTGGAAGAAGGTAACATTATAGACAGACTAAGGGTGAGCTTGTCTTTTCCTGGAATACTGCCACCGGTGAAACTGGGTGGCAGAAAGCTTGTCAACAGCAGTCTCTACTGTGAACTACCTTTAGGGTTAATTACTCATGACGACGGGCCAGTAGTTGCTGTAGACATCCCGAACATGGTACACCGACCCAGGATGAAGTCAATAATTGACATCGTATCCTACGTCGATGGACTAAGGAGCTGGGAGATAAAGCAGATAATGATTGAGAAAGCCGACCATCTATTCACACTAAAGAATTTAAACAGTTTTCATTGGGGTAACTATATTCTAACGCCAAGACTTGTCAGCCAGGCTTACAAGGAAACGACGAGATTAGTCACAGGGCTTGAA
>CAZHRO010000118.1:0-4051 GCA_964535045.1 uncultured Dehalococcoidales bacterium
GAAGAGCAGCTCTCGAGTCGGGCCACCGGCGGGATTGTCGCTGGTTCAATCGCTTTCGCTGTCTTATTGTTCTTTATTGCTCCGCTTTTTTTAACCAGGACGGTTGGGGGCTATATAGATTCTTCCATCGTATTCCACGTGGTAGAGGGATTGATACGCCTTGCTATCTTTCTGGCTTACCTTAAGATACTGAATGTGGTACCCGGATTAGGAAGGGTGTTTGCCTATCACGGGGCGGAGCACAAGGCGGTGAATGCCTACGAAGCCGGTGTTCCGCTCGACGTGGAATCAGTCAAAAAATACGGTACGGCTCACCGGCGTTGCGGTACCAGCTTTCTGTTTGTCGTCTTGATTATTGCCATTATCGTTTTTTCTCTCGTTGGTCGCCCCTCGTTATGGCTCATGGTGTTATGGCGGGTTATCCTCATTCCCGCTATCGCCGGGGTTAGCTATGAGATTACCCAGTTTGGTGCCCGAAATGCCAGCCGCCGTTTAGTTCGGGCTGTTCTGGTTCCGGGTCTTTGGCTCCAGAGGCTAACTACCAGAGAGCCTGATGATTCTCAGCTTGAGGTGGCTGTCTCCGCACTGAGAAGAGCTGTCGAGCTCGACCAGCTGGAGGAAATAGAGCCAGCTGTTCCAGGATGAGCAGTCCCCGTGCGCGGTAGAGGGTTTCTATTATCTGGTTAGCTGCTCAAAAAAGCAGGTCTTGTGGCCGGTGTGGCACACTGGCCCCTTGGGCTTACCGAGAAGCAGAATAGTATCGCTATCACAGTCTTTCCATACGGAAAGGACTCTAATGGTATTACCCGAAGTCTCACCCTTATGCCACAGCTTCTGGCGGCTGCGGCTGAAGAACCAGGCTTCGCCGCTGGCCAGGGTTTGCCTTAGTGCTTCCTCATTCATGTAGGCAAGCATCAGTACCTCGCCGGTGTCAGCGTCCTGGGCGATGGCCGGGATGAGTCCCTTTTCATTAAACTTCAGGTTACCTGTGATTTCGTCTTTCATTTAACCAACAGCGGCTAGAGCCTCCTTCAGGTTAATGTTGCCGGTGTAGAGGGCCTTGCCTACGATGGCACCCTCGACACCAAGCCGTCCCAGAAGTGCCAGGTGAGTCAGGGAAGAGATACCACCGGCAGCCAGGATGGGCAGTTTAATGGTATTAACCATCTCGGCGATAGCCGTAATGTTGGGCTCGGTTAGCGTGCCGTCGCGACTAATATCGGTATAGATGAAGCGCTTTACCCCGAGCTCAATCATTGAGCTGGCAAACTCTATCGCCCTGAGGTCGGTATGGTGCTGCCAGCCGTGTATGGCAAGCCGGCCTTCCCAGGTATCAATGCCCACAATTATGGACTCGCTGAAGTTACGGCAGGCATCTTTAATCAGTGTCGGCTCTTCTACCGCGGCGGTGCCGATAATGACACGGTCTATGCCAGCTTTAAGCAGTTCCTCTATTGTTTCCAGGCGGCGGATACCCCCGCCCGTTTGGGTCGGGATGAGCAGGGCACTTGCTATTTCGGTGATAATATCTAGGTTATGAAGCTCACCGGTAGCGGCACCATCGAGGTCAACAACATGAACCCTCGGTGCCCCCATAGCCTGCCACTCCAGAGCTACCTCTACCGGGTCATCGGAGAATATGGTTTCCCTCTCGTAGTCACCCTGATAGAGACGAACGCACCTGCCCTTTCTCACGTCTATGGCTGGAATTATGTCTATCTTGCTGGCTCCTCCCCGCTGTAAAATTTCCTAGCCTTGCTGTTTATCATCATATCACTTTTCCCGCTGGGATAACAATAGCCTGTCCCGAAATGTGGCTTGACATCGTTAGTTTAGGTTGTTAGACTTCTATTGCCTGGATATTTGCTTGATTGGCTGTCTGTTTCACAGAGAGGTCTTTTATTGTCACAGGAGGTATCAGGAGGTAGTTCGCCCCCGGGGTCTTTAAGCCGGGGTTTGGTGCAGGTCTTCACCGGCGACGGTAAAGGTAAGACTACGGCAGCCCTGGGGACAGTAATCCGGGCCCTGGGTCAGGGTCGGAAGGTATATATCGTCTTTTTTATGAAGGGTGATTACCCCTACGGGGAACGGAGGATTCTGGCGCAGCTACCCGGTGTTGATATCGATAGCTTCGGCAGCCTGGATTTTGTTGAGCCGGCTAATGTTAGACCGGAGGATAGAGAGCAAGCCGGGCTGGCGTTATCGGCTGCCCGCAGGGCGATGCTCAGCGGGAATTATGATATCGTGGTTCTGGATGAGGTTAATGTGGCGGTGGTTTTTGGGTTGATTCCACTGGATAAAGTAATCAGGCTTATTAAAGATAGGCCGTCCGGGGTCGAGCTTATCCTTACCGGTCGTAAGGCGGCTCCTGAACTAATTAAACTGGCTGACCTGGTTACTGAGTGTTTAAAGATTAAGCACCCCTATGATAGGGGGATAGGAGCCCGGAAGGGGATAGAATATTAGCCAGACCCTGGCAAAGGAGGTAAAGGTGAAGATTACCCTGAGTGTAATTAAGGCGGACATTGGCGGTTATGTAGGGCATTCTGAGTCCCACCCCGACATCCTAGCTGCGGCTGGTGAGTCTCTGGCCAAGGCTAAGAAGGACGGTCTGCTCATTGACTATCACGTTACCAAGTGCGGGGATGACCTGCAGCTTATTATGACTCACCAGGAGGGCGAGGAGAACGAGAGGATTCATAAACTGGCCTGGGATACCTTCATTGCCGGTACCGAGGTGGCTAAATCCCTGAAACTCTACGGTGCCGGGCAGGACCTCCTGTCGGATGCTTTCTCCGGCAACGTAAAGGGGATGGGTCCCGGGGTGGCCGAGATGGAGATTGAGGAGCGGAAGTCGGAGCCAGTTATTGTTTTTATGGCGGACAAGACCTCGGCCGGGGCCTGGAATATGCCTCTCTACAAGATGTTTGCTGACCCGTTTAATACCATCGGGCTGGTGATTGCTCCCAATATGCATACCGGTTTTGCCTTTGAGGTGCATGATGTTAAGGAGCACAAGAAGATAACCCTGAAAGCTCCGGAGGAGATCTACGACCTGCTCGTTTTCATTGGTGCCCCCTCACGCTATATGGTAAAGGCAGTTTACAGTCGGGAGACGAACGAGATCGCGGCTGTTTCGTCCACCCAGCGGCTGTCGTTCATCGCCGGTAGATATGTTGGTAAGGATGACCCGGTGTGCATTGTTCGGGCCCAGGGGACATTCCCGGCCGTGGGAGAGGTACTGGAGCCATTTACCCTACCCCATCTGGTAGAGGGTTGGATGCGCGGCTCGCATCACGGGCCCTTTATGCCGGTAGCCATACCTGATAGTATCCCAACCCGCTTTGACGGACCGCCCCGGGTAACGTCGGCTGGCTTCCAGCTGGCTAATGGTAAACTGGTGGGGCCGCGTGATATGTTTGCTGACAAGTCTTTTGACCTGGCTAGGCAGCAGGCAAATGAAATAGCTAACTATATGCGTCGTCACGGGCCCTTTGAGCCGCACCGTCTGCCTCTGGAAGAGATGGAGTATACCACCATGCCACAGGTAGCTAAGAAGCTGGAGGGAAGATTTGTTAACCTTGATTGAACACAGACGACAGGGCTGTTCTTTGAGGGGTTCTTCGCCAGAGTAAGGGAATAAGGTTTTGGAGGAATCTGTAGCTGGAGGTGCGAAAATGGCGATCTATGTTATGCTTACCAATCTAACTGATGAGGGAAGAAAAACGATAAAGCAGAACCCGAAGAGAATCAAAGAGGTAAATAAAGAGGTCGAGGCGATGGGAGCTAAGATACTGGCTCAGTATTCTGTTTTAGGGCCGTATGACTTTGTCAATATCTTAGAAGCCCGAGATAACGCTGCGGTATCCAGGGTGGCTATGGAGTTGGGCTCGAGAGGTACTCTACAGACGATGACCATGGCGGCGATGAGTCTCGACGAGTTTGTTGATAGTCTCTGAGGTAAATTGTTAAGGAAGTTGCTCCTGGCAACAAACAATCGGGCCAAGGTGCGTGAGTATCGGAGTCTGCTCCAGGGTCTTCCTTTTGAGCT
>CAZHRO010000119.1:0-4037 GCA_964535045.1 uncultured Dehalococcoidales bacterium
ATAAGTAATTCTGTTAATAGGAGACAAAATGAGTCACTGGCAAGAGCTGGAACGTAAGTATTTTATGCAGACGGTAGCACGGACACCCATCACTCTGGTTAGGGGGCAGGGAGCAAGGGTATGGGACGAGGCGGGTCGGCAGTACCTGGATTTCGTGGCTGGCTGGGCGGTTGATAGCCTCGGGCACTGTCACCCGGTGGTAGCCAGGGCGGTAACGGAGCAGGTCAGGACGCTGATTCACACCTCGAACCAGTTTTATACTGTGCCTCAGATTCAGCTGGCGGAGCTTCTGGTTCAGAATAGCTGTCTCGATAAGGTCTTTTTCTGTAATAGCGGCGCGGAAGCTAACGAAGGAGCCGTGAAGCTTGCCCGACGCTACGGAAAACTCTACCTTAACGGAGCCTACGAAGTCATTACCGCCAATAATTCTTTTCACGGTCGAACTCTAGCCATGGTGGCGGCTACCGGGCAGGCGAAATTCCAGGAGCCATACGCCCCCTTACCGGTTGGTTTTACCAATGTGGAGTATAATAACATTGAAGCCATAATATCAGCTACCTCCGATAAGACCTGTGCTGTAATGTTGGAGCCGTTGCAGGGAGAGGGTGGGGTCAATATCCCCGACGAAGGCTATTTGGCGGCGGTACGTGCCTGGTGCGACCAGAAGGGTATACTGCTCATCCTGGATGAGATTCAGACCGGTCTGGGACGCACCGGAACGCTGTTTGCCTACGAACAGTATGAATTTGAACCGGATATCATGACCTTGGCTAAAGGTTTAGCCAGCGGACTTCCCATCGGTGTTATCCTGGCTAAAGACGAAGCTTCGGTCTTCAGTGCCGGGGACCACGGCTCCACCTTTGGTGGTAATCCGGTGGCCTGTGCTGCGGGATATGCTACACTGAGGTTCATTATCGAAAATGGCATTCCTGATAATGCTGGCAAGGTGGGAGAATATCTGGTTTCCGGGCTGGGGAGATTGAAAAAGAAGTATCCCTTTATTGCCGATGTCAGGGGGCGTGGGTTACTGGCGGCGATGGAGTTTAGTCAGGATGTTGCCTCATCAGTGGTGACTGCCTGTCTGGAAGGCGGTCTGCTGGTTAATCGCCTGAAACCTAATGCCCTGCGGTTTATGCCGCCGCTAATTATCAGCAACGAGGAAGTTGATGAAGCCCTGGGCATTCTGGAGAAAGCCCTATTGCGCGTTGGGAGCTGAATCGGAGTCGAACAATGGACCTTGATGAGATTGCAAGCGAGATTGGAGAGGTAGGAAAACGGCAGTTTTGCTTCTCCCTTGGCTTTTAGAATATACCCTGCGGTCACTGTCTGCATACCGAGCGGGTTGTTAAGTTTGATGAGAGGATGGCATTCCTGGAGGGTGACCAGGCTAGCTATACCTTATTTGACGGTATGAGCTATAATGGGTAATGAATATGAGGTTCAGTGAACTAGAGGACCTGACAGCGTACGGATACGAAAAATATGTCAGTGTGAACGGCATGAATATTCGCTATGCGGTAAGGGGCTCCGGCCCCCCTCTTCTGCTGCTTCACGGCTTCTGTGAGTTTCTGGAGACCTGGGATTTTAATCTGCGCCCCCTGGGTGAATACTACCGGGTGTATGCTGTGGACCTGCCAGGGCACGGGTTGTCGGATAAACCTTACCTCGATTACACCCTTTCCTTCTTTACTGACTTTACCGTGAGCTTTATGCAGGCTCTGGGGATTGAGCGTGCCGATATAATCGGCCACTCTTTCGGGGGCGCGATAGGTATAAGCCTGGCCGCGGATTTTCCCGGGAAGGTAGACAGGCTGATTCTGGAGTCCAGCTTCGGTTTGGCTAACGATATATCCCTGCTCCACAAGCTGTGCAGTGTTCCAGTTATGGCCGGGGTTCATAGTCAGAAAGCCGGGGCAGATTCTGCTTTGGAGGAGAGGATAAACCTGGAATTCTATAGGCCCGACTTCGCAGCCCGGGAAATAGTTAGCCGGAGTTACCTCTTTATGCAGATGCCCGAGGCAAGACGAGTGATGCTTAGCATTATGCACAACTGGGTAGACGCTAACGGTTTACGGCCTGAAGTGGTCATGGTCGACAAGCTGCCACTGATTAAAGCACCTGTCTTACTTATCCACTGTGAGCAGGATAAAATCCACCCGTCCGCGCTTTCCCGAAACGCCGGGCAGCTTATCCCTGATGCCAGGTTAAAGATATTGAGCGACTGCGGCCACTGTCCTCACATCGAGCAGGCCGCTGAATTCAACGAGGCGGTATTAGAGTTCCTGGAGTCTAGTTAAGACGGGCTATTTCTCTTCCGGAGGTTGGGTATGTCAGACAAAATAGTACTAGCGTATAGCGGAGGATTGGACACCTCAGTGGCCATCAAATGGCTTGGGGAGACATATAACCTGGATGTCATTGCGGTTACCGCTGATGTCGGTAATGAGCGGGACTTTTCCTCCATTCGAGAAAAGGCGCTTAACACCGGTGCCGTAAAGGCGCTGGCTATAGATGCCAAAAATAACTTTATTAACGATTATGTTTTCCCTGCCCTTAAGGCAGATGCCCTCTATGAAGGGGAATACCCCCTGGCAACTGCCCTGTCTCGCCCTCTGATAGCCAGGCTGCTGGTGGATGTTGCCCGGGAGGAAAAGGCTCAAGTGATAGCCCACGGCTGTACCGGGAAAGGAAACGATCAGGTCAGGTTGGAGGTAGGCGTTGGCGCTCTGGCGCCGGAGTTCAAGGTTATCGCCCCGGCACGGGAGTGGGGCATGACTCGCCAGGAAACCATTAACTATGCTCGGCGGCATGGTATTCCGGTGCCCATTACCTCAGCCAGCCCCTATTCGATCGATGAGAACCTGTGGGGAAGGAGTATTGAGTGCGGCGTTCTTGAGGACCCCTGGGTCGAGCCTCCCGAGGAGGTATTTAGCTGGACAAAATCTCTCGATGCGGCTCCTGATGCCCCGGGCTATTTGGAGATTGGCTTTGAAAGTGGCATCCCGGTTGCCTTTGACGGGCAGAAAATGGATGGCGTCAGTTTGATCCGGCGGCTGAACGAGATAGCGGGGGAACACGGGGTAGGACGCATTGACCACCTAGAGAGCAGGCTCGTTGGTATTAAATCCCGCGAGATTTACGAAGCGCCGGCGGCAGTGGTGCTACTCAAGGCACATCTGGCTCTTGAATCGCTGACCCTATCCAGAGACCAGATGAGGTTCAAGCAAAGGGTAGCTCAGGAATATGCCGACCTTATCTATAACGGTTTGTGGTTTACCGCTCTGCGCCGGGATTTGGCAGCATACGTTGAGTCCACACAGCGTTTTGTTACCGGGGAGGTGCGTCTGAAGCTGTTCAAGGGAAGTTGCCGGGTAGTCGGGCGAAAATCGCCCTATTCGCTGTATAGCCACAGCCTTGCCACCTACGATGAGGGTGACGAATTTGACCAGAGTGCCTCACCGGGGTTTATTCACATCTGGGGACTGCCAGCTAGAACTCAGGCAAGGCAGCAGCGCTCATAGCGAGAAAGGGTAATTCGAGGACAAGCAGGCTTAAGACAGGGAGGGGTTATGAGTCATATCCGAGGTCGTTTTCATAAAGCCGCCAGTAGGCTGGCTAGAGAATACACCGCTGCCATCCCGTATGACGTTCGGTTATACCCTTACGATATTGTCGGCAGTATTGCTCATGCCAAGATGCTGGCGAGGCAGGGTATAATCTCCCCGCATGAGGGAGAAGTCATTATTAAGGGACTGGAATCTATCCGGGAGGAGATAGAGCAGGGTGGTTTCCAGTTTAAGACCGAGCTGGAAGATATCCATATGAACATTGAAGCTAGGCTGCTGGAGAAGGTAGGGGAGGAGGTGGGGGGTAAGCTCCATACCGCCCGCTCTCGAAACGACCAGGTAGCCCTGGATATGCGCCTCTTTGTCAGGGAAGCGATAGCCGATACCCTGGCTGGTCTGAAGGACCTCCAGCGGGCGCTAATTGGCTTAGCCGAGGCTAATAAAGAGGTGGTCATGCCCGGATATACTCAC
>CAZHRO010000120.1:0-4018 GCA_964535045.1 uncultured Dehalococcoidales bacterium
TGCCAGCGGCCTCATCCCGCAAAAGTGCGGGCTGCAATTTCCGCCGGTCGGCGCCGATAATCTGGCAGATGTGCTTAAGCCAAAGTCTGCCGGCGGGATTCTGGAACACAGTGGTACCGTGGAAGTAGTGGCCAGTGAAGATAGGGATGGGACTCCGATTGACAGGGACTTGCGCTGGGGCGTCTACGTTGTCTTTAGAGCCCCTACCGATTATGTGAAGCGTTGCTATTCGGAATACGGGATGCATACCGATTCCTCGGGTGAGTATTCAGCCATGTACCGACCCTATCACCTCATCGGGCTGGAGTTGGGAATAAGTGTAGCCTCGGTCGTTCTGCGCGGCGAGCCTACTGGTTCGACCGAGTCCTTCGTTGCCGATGTCGCCTCGGTAGCAAAAAGAGATTTAAGGCCGGGCGATATTCTTGATGGTGAGGGGGGTTACACTGTTTTTGGCCGCCTGGTACGTGCCGGGGAGAGTATGCAGGGTAAGTATCTTCCCATTGGTTTGAGTGGCCGGGTTAAGGTTGTCCGGCCGGTGGCTAAGGGGTCCATTCTGACCTATGATGACGTTCAGATAGACGATAAACTCTTCTCGTATAAGCTCCGCCAAGCAGTTGAGCAGGAATTCAAACTAATCCCTTAAGGGATACGATAAATAATTGAAACGTGAAAGGGGGGGCTCCACATGGCGCTGGTTAGAGTGGCGGAAATCTACCAGAGAGCACGTGAGGAAGGATACGGTGTTGCCGGTTTCTGTGTCGACGGTTTAGGCACGGCACTGGCGATTCTTGAAGCTGCTCAGGAAGCTCGGGCTCCGGTGGTAGCCGTGATCTGGCAGGAAAGTATCAGGTCTGTGGGTCCCGGTTACCTTGAAGCCATTATTAAACACGGTGCCAGTCAGGTTGGGGTTCCGGTGGCAATTATGCTGGACCACGGCACTAGCCTGGCGATATGCCTCGAGAGTATGCTTTACGGACACTCGGCAGTTATGATTGACGCCTCCCATTATTCCCTTGAGGAGAACATTAGACTCACCCGCGAGGTGTGCGAACTTGCTCATCTGGTGAAGGTGAGTGTCGAGGGGGAGTTAGGTACGATACGTCGTTCTTTTGAAACCACGGGGGAGTTCACCGAGGAGACTAAACTAACTGACCCGTCACTGGTGCCGGTGTTTGTAGAACAAACGGGGGTTGATGCCCTCGCCGTGTCGGTTGGCACCGAATCGGGTATTCCCAGCGAGACGCCAAAGCTGGACTTCGAGCGTCTTAAGAAGATTGCCTCAAGCACCGACGCCCATCTTATAATTCACGGTGGCTCGGGTACCCGGGGAGAGGATGTGCGCCGGGCGATAGGATGCGGTGTCACTGCCTTCCGCTTCGCCAGTGAAATGTGGGTTGCTTATCTGGATGCCTTCGAGGCAGCACGGGCTAAATTACCACACGACTATCCGGATACCCGGCACATCTTTGGCCCAGCGCGTGAGGCGGCCAAGAGACTAATCCTGGAGCGTATGGAGCACCTGGGTTGCGCGGGCAAGGCCTGGTAGGGTAGGTAGTATGTTGCCGAAACGTTATCTTTTGGGCATTGATATCGGCACCAGCGGCGTAAAAGCGGCTATCTTCGATGTGGATGGCAACCTAATTAGCCTGGCCCGACAGGGCTATCACTTTCACCACCCTGACCCGGTCTGGTCTGAAATTGACCCGGAGGAGGTGTGGCATAAGACGGTAAAGGCAGTCCGCGAGTGTGTCTCCCGGAGCAGTCTGGAACCCAAGCATATTGTGGCTCTGGGCCTCTCTGTCCTTGGTGAAACCTCGATGCCCCTGGATGAGAGAGGCCACCCGGTTTATCCGGCTATTGAGTCCATTGATAAGCGGGACAATGCCTATGAGACCTACGTATCTTGGTTTGAAGAACGATTCGGGGCTGAGGAGATTTTCAAACGTACCTCCTATCCCTTGAGCGCCATTTCACCGGCGGCTAAGCTCCTCTGGCTGCGGGATCACCACCCCGAGATGTTCAAGAAGGTACACAAGTATGTCACCTTCCAGGATTTCACGGTGTGGCGGCTGATAGGTGCTCCCGCCATTGATTACTCTATGGCCTCGCGCAGCATGCTCTTCGACATTAGGCAGAAAACCTGGATTGATGAATATATAGAAGCGATGGGTATAACCCAGGATTTATTTTCTCCCGCTTATGAGTCGTCGTACCCTGTTGGGGTGCTTGGGGAAACAGTGGCTAAAGAGCTTGGGCTACCTCCCGGGGTGACGGTAGTGCCCGGGGCTCATGACCACCCCTGTGAGGGCTTGGGTGTAGGTGTGATACGAGAGGGGATAGCCTGCGATGGTACCGGCTCGGTCGAGGCAATCTTTACTGTTCTAAAAGAACCCGTTACTTCACTGGAGATGCTAAGGCGCGGTCAGGGGAGTCAGTGCCACGTCAGTTCCGACCTCTATTTGGCGATGGGATTTCACATCACGGCGGGTAATCTGGTCAGGTGGTATCGCAATCAACTCGGGAAATGGGAGAAAGAGCGGGCTCGAAATGAAGGGAAAGACCCCTATGCCCTGATTACTGAAGCCGCCCAAGCCTCGCCAGCGGGGGCGCACGGGCTCCTGGTACTCCCCCACTGGAGCGGCGCCGGCACGGGACGAGTTAGGGCACTTAACCCTGACTCCCGCGGGGTGATCCTGGGCTTGAGCCTCGGGCATACCAAGGCAGACTTGAACCGGGCAGTATTTGAGGGAATCACCTATGAAGCGCGGTTTATCATTGAGTCCCTGGAGAGTAGCGGCATCCGCATTAACGAACTCGCGGTAACCGGTGGGGGTGCCAAATCCCCCTTCTGGTTGCAGCTTAAGGCCGACATCACCGGGAAGCGGGTTATTGTGCCCCAGGTTACTGAGGCTTCTCCGTTGGGAGCGGCCATGCTGGCTGGTGTGGGGGCTGGTATTTATCGCAGTCTGGAGGATGCGGTGGCCCGAGTCTGCGCGGTTAAGGACACCTTTGAGCCTGACCCCTCGGTTAGGGCCGCCTACGACCAGATTTTTGCCATCTACCGGGACCTCTACGATGCTACTATCAGCATCTCGGAGCGACTCGTACAGTTTTCATCATCTTAACAGGGGCCTTGCCTCAAGGCTGCCATTTTGAGTAAGCCAGTTTAGAGGATTCGGATGCTGCGACATTCTTTCAAGCCGCTTTTTGTTGACAACGCCATCCTTTTGTGATACTATTATCTGGCAGTTGGGGATTTGAGAAGAGATGAGATTGGTTGATACATAGGGGACAACTGGTGGTTGATAGCCAAGCGGCGGTTTGGTGACAATCACCAAGCCGTTTTTGTATGTAACGTACCTTAACAACAGAATACGAGGACTAGTATCAATCCTGAAGCAGGTCAAGCGGTTAAGGCGCACGGTGGATGCCTTGGCATCAAGGGCCGAAGAAGGGCGTGGCAAGACTGCGATAAGCCTCGGTGAGCTGTCTAGCAAGCCTAGCCGGGGATTCCCGAATGGGGCAACCCACTCAGGCAAAACCTGAGTACCCCCAGCTGAACACATAGGCTGGGTGGAGGTAAGCGGGGGAAGTGAAACATCTCAGTACCCCGAGGAAAAGAAATCAAAAGAGATTCCCTTAGTAGTGGCGAACGAACGGGGAACAGCCTAAACCCGGTAAGCTAAGTGGTTCTGGAGCCTAAGCTTACAGGGGGTTGTAAGGCAGGTGAGACCCAGTCCAGAATGGGTCAGGGAGTTACCAACTGAACCCTAGTCGAAGGTCTCTGGAAAGAGCCACCACAGAGGGTGACAGTCCTGTAGGCGAAAGGGGTAGGCTCCCCACCTGTTCTTGAGTACCACGGGACACGAGGAATCCTGTGGGAATCCGGGAGGACCACCTTCCAAGGCTAAATACCCTTGATGACCGATAGTGAACGAGTACCGTGAGGGAAAGGTGAAAAGTACCCCGGGAGGGGAGTGAAATAGACCTGAAACCGTGTGCCGACAAGCAGTCAGAG
>CAZHRO010000121.1:0-4011 GCA_964535045.1 uncultured Dehalococcoidales bacterium
GGTGGCAAGCTCTATGGCAACGCTCAACAAAAAAGCCTCCGAACTGATGCAGGAGGTAGGGGTTCATGCCGCTACCGATATCACCGGTTTTGGGCTTCTCGGCCACACCACAGAAATAGCTCAAAACAGCGGGGTGGCTATTAACATATCTTCGAGTTCGGTTCCCTTCCTGTCAGGGGTAGAAGAGTTTGCCCGGCAGGAGCTGTACCCGGGTGGTTCACGCCGGAACAGAGAGTTTTACTCCCCTTCGGTAATAATGGCCGACAAAGTGCCGGCTCACATACAGGGCATTCTCTTTGACGCTCAAACCTCGGGGGGGTTGCTAATCTCCCTAGCCCCCCGGAAGGCAGAAATACTGCTAGAAAGACTAAAGCAGGCTGGCGTAGCCGAGGCAGCCATCATCGGCGAAGTGAGTAGCGAACCAGCCGGAATGGTTACGGTAGACTAGCTTCCTGATGACCCTCCAGGCCACACTGTGGCTAGCCTCAGCCAGGCTTCCTCACACGGATGGTCACTTCCCGACTGGCCTCACCACCTCTGCCATCAACAACGGTAACCGTAACCGTGATGTATTCGCCACATGCGTCGGGGGCTGTCCAGATAACCGCCGGGCCCTCACCCGAGATCTCCCCATCGTCCGCGTCCCAGAAGTAGGTTAATACATCACCATCTGGGTCAGACGCAACACACTCGATACCGGTACTCCTACCGAAGATAACCACCATATGCTCCGCCACGAGACTCTCAATAACCGGCGGGTGATTAGCCGCTACGTCCAGGGTCAAATGCCCTGAGGCCTCACCACCCCGGCCGTCGGTCACCTCCACCGTAATCGTATAGGTACCAGGGGTAAGGGGTGCCTCCCAGGTAGTAACCGGACCGGTTCCATAGAAGGTACCACCGGTCGCTGACCAAATATATGTTAAGCTATCTTCATCAGTATCCGAAGCCAGACACTCAATAACAACGAACTCGCCGCGACTAGCCCTCGCCCGCTTTGCCTCCAGACTGTCAATAACCGGGGGGGCGTTGGCTATCACACCCAGGCTTAGCTGCATCTCTGCCTCACCACCCCTGCCATCGGCTACCTCAACGGTAATCGTGTAGCTCTGGAGACTATCAGGCGCCGTCCAGGTGGCCGTGGAACCCTCCCCGGAAATATCACCGCCGGTTGCCGACCACGTATAACTAAGGTCATCCCCATCCGGGTCGTAAGCGACAACGCGAATCTCACAGCTTTCGGCCGCACAGAGGCAATCCTTTTCTGCCTCGAGGCTAATGATAACCGGGGCCTTATTTGATGGAGCACAGCCACCGGCAAAAATGGCACCCAGCACCAAGCCTAGCAGACCAAGCCGCCAGGCTAACCCACCCAGAGGTGATTTCATGCTGCTTTCTCTCATAAATCGGGACCTCGCCGTTTTCAGCTCAGCCGACGTATAACCGAAAATCGCATAATCATAGCATATTCACAGGTATCCTGTAAAACGCTCACCGAAGACCTCTTCCTCGATTACCTGACCGTCGGTATGCCTGGCTCTAAATATTGACAATTCCTACCTGCAGGAGTATATTTATCAGGAGTTATATTTATTATCATAATGGTAACAAATATGCGGTTCAACCAAGCACAGTCATGAATATTTCAACCAAAGGCCGCTATGCGGTACGAGCAATGCTTGACCTGGCACTCCAACCAGGGGATGGCCCTACCCTGATTAAAGACATCTCCCGAAGGCAGGGGATATCCGACCTGTACCTCGAGCAGCTTTTTGGTCGGCTCAAGATAGCCGGGTTAGTCAGGAGCACCCGCGGGCCCAGAGGCGGTTTCGCGCTGACCAGACCACCCGCTCACATAAAAATGAGCGACATTCTGCAGGCGATGGAGGGCTCAATGGCACCTGTGGACTGCGTCGACGATGCCAGGCTCTGCTCCCGTGCCGAGTCCTGCACCACGCGCAGTATCTGGGTAGAGATGAAGAAGGCAATGGACGAAGTGCTTGAGTCAACCACCCTGCAGGACCTGGTCAAGAGGATGGCAGGGAATGAAGCTGGGAAGCGTGAAGCGTAAAACAAAGAGAGCCGAAAAGGACACGAAAGGGGGAAGATGCTTAAAATCAGTTTACCCGCTCTGGTTCTGGCACTGGTGCTGCCGCTAGTGGCGGTAACCGTATTCACCGCCAAGCCAGTGGCTGGCTGAGGGGGCCGAACGTCGTCAGGTCCGACGACCACGGAAATTACGGTTGATATTAGCCCCGCGGACGGTGGTACTGTGGAGATAGATGGAGACGCTCCCTGCTCCTACCCCGCCACTACTACCGTAGAATTGCGTGACTACGTTACCCTTGAGGCCGTGCCAGCGACCGGTTATCACTTTACCGAGTGGAGTGGAGAGCCGACTGTCGATGAATATGCCAATCCGATAGAAATCGACGTTCGGGGACCAATGGCCATCACCGCCAACTTTGCCCCCGATTTAAGCGAGTTCGCCTCAGAGGACGGGACACTTAACATCCTTATCCCGGAGGGAACCACTGCCCTGAATGGAGATGGTGAGTCGCTTACCAGCGTTGAGTTTAGCATCGCCGAGAACCCACTCCCAACTCAAGAGGTCAGCATTATCGGGCAGGCCTACAATCTGGAACCCGACGGAGCTACCTTTGACCCACCGGCCACCTTAACCTGGAGCTACGACCCGGCTGATATCCCGAAAGGAGTCGCCGAGGAAGATTTGGCTATCGCCTACTACGATGATGACGCTGACGATTGGGTAGCGCTGGCATCTGAAGTTGACCCGGAAGATACCACCATTATGGCTCTCATTGACCACCTGACTACCTTTGCTATTCTGGCTCCAGCAGCTCCATCCCCACCCCCCCCAGTGGCAACCTTCACCACCAGCTCATTAAGCATCTCCCCGGGCGAAGTCAATCCCGGCGAAGCCGTCAGTATCAGCGTCTTGCTGACCAATACCAGCGACATAGAGGATAGCTACACCGTAACCCTTAAGATTAATGGGGCGATAGAAGAAACGGAGGCAGTAACCCTCCCCGGCGGTGCCCGCCAAACGGTAACTTTTACCACCATCCAAGACAAAGCGGGTAATTACTCGGTAGATGTTAGCGGGCTTCCCGGTTCGTTTACCGTCAGAGAGGCAGGTTCAACGCTATCCACCACGCCACCACCCACCCCAGAAACGCCGTCCTCGGGAATCGACTGGAGCATTGTAGCGCCAATTCTCACCGCTGTCTTTTTGGCTATCTTCCTGCCGCTTTGGCTACGGAGAAGAAGGGACCACTTCGACTGGTAATATTTATTCAAGCCTCCCTGCTTATACACAGCTAGCCTGTTAAAGCCCTACTTCTTCTGCCCCCAGAGGACTGACCAGGTCATACACATCTGTCGACAGAGGCCACATCCGTAGCACCTGTTTGACCGCACCACAATCTTGCTATTCTCTACTCTCAGGGCACCAGAAGGACACGCCGAGATACAAAACTTTGAAGCGCAATTCTTGGAACAAAAGACCTTATCCATTATCTTTCTCCCCTAGCCTAAAATTCTCTCCACTTCTTCCGCATCCGCTTCCATTACATAGGTTATGCCCGAGACTTCAGCAGCCTCTCGGGTAAGAGATACCAGGTCATCCCGGCTTAAGAGGTCAAGCTTAAACTTACGCTCGCCCGCCATCAGTTGCCTAAGCCCGGTGGCAAGTCTATCATAGTAGGTATAGATACCAATTGCCGAGGGTGGTATCCTCCCAAAATCCTCGCCAAACTTCTCTTTAAGTTGCTCGGCACCGATGAAGGTGCTCAGCATCACATCTTGATATTTCCTGTCATCACCATAGGTATCTCTTATCAGTTTCCCGTGTGTCTTACTGACCATCGCCGCAGTAAGGGTAGACCTGCCCATACAGACTGCCTTGACATAGGGTGCGCCTAGAGCCAGCGCCTTGAAGATGTGGTCTTCAAGGGCAATACCACCGGCAATAGCGCAACTGGGAACAAA
>CAZHRO010000122.1:0-3897 GCA_964535045.1 uncultured Dehalococcoidales bacterium
GTGATGGAGTGTCCGGAGCCAACCCCGGTGTCCGCCTTGTCGCTCCAGCGCCGTCCGTACTGAGTTGACTTGGAGACGTAGCCGGCGGCGTCGAGGACGTAGAGGGTGTTCTCACTCTCCACGGCAACGTCCTGGATGGTTATCTTGGTGGCCGGCGGGTTGTTCCAGCACTGACCGCAGTCACGGCTGTAGAAGATATCTTCGGAGTTTTGGATGCCAAGGTAGAGGGTACCGCTAGGTGAAACCGCATCCTGGTCGCAGCAGTCTTCCACGGCATCGCACGGCAACCTGAGAAGCAACTGATTAGCTGGGGAGTCGCTCCAGTCACCGTGGTAGATTCTCTCCCAGGTAGCGCCGTCATCATAGCTGCGCCAGACGCTGTCGCACTCACAGACCTCACAGACCTCCATATCCTCCTGTCCAACCTCGCAGTCGCTGCATGTCCAGCAGTCCATCTCATTAATGGTTGAGAGGTAGACGGTGCCGCAGTTCAGGCAGACGGCGACATCCGATAGGTAGTCAATATCGGTATCAATCAGCCCCAGCTGGTTCCAGGAGACGCCGTCATCCCGGCTTACCGAGAAGGCAGACTCGTCCCCGATGCCACCGGCCACCTCATAATCGACCATAAAGCCGCTGGTGGTGGCATAAGCTTTCTCACCGTCCGGGGTATAGCTGACCAGCGCCATAAAGGGTCCCGATGGGTCTTTGCAGGAACCCTCCCAGGCGGGGCAGCAGGGGTCAAGTTCTTCAGTGTGCCAGACGCGGACACCCTCGCAGCAACCAGCCTGGATTGGCTCGTCAGTATCACTGTCCCACTGGAGATACTCACCAACCATCATCTTGCCGGTATCGGCATCACCGTGGAAGGCAATGCTGGCCAGGAGCGGCTCGCCTCGCGGGCCATACGAAGGACTCACCGAAGCGTCGTCAATGCGGAAGACATAGCCGCCGACCAGACTGGTGACCATATTTAGGGCATCAACGTAAACAAAGCTGGTGCGTTTTCCCGGGTCGCTGCCGTCATAGTCGGCAGGCAAGGCTAAGCCCAGGCTCCGCCGCTCATCCAGGTCACTGGCAAGAGAAAGGGTATCACCATCGTCGGTGATTTTGACGGCTTCGGGAAAACCGGCAGCATCGTTCCAGGCACCGCTGCTACCTTCCCAGACACCTGACTGGAGATAGGGGAAGTGTATACTCACGTCATCCCAGCCCAGACAAAGGATGGTGTCGTCAATATCGAAGCTTGGCGAGAAGGCGACGGCAATAACTGTCCAAATAGGCGGGTTTACCACACCACTCTCCCAGCCAGCGTAGAATGAGGTATCTTCCCAGGTGCCAGACAGCCAGGTGCCGGCCTTGAGGCGATAGACTGTGCCGTCATCAGCATCATTGAAGCCGGCGGCAGCGATGTTATGGATGCCGTCAACCTCAATGGAGACGGCCAGATCACAGATGCCATCAAGCATGGTGCCATTAGTGGTATCTTCTAAATCACCAGCATAGGAAAAGTTATCGCCGCCATCTTTAGAGGCGACTATCATTAGCCGGGTAGGGTCAGTCATGTTGATGTCGTGGCCCCCCAGTGCCAGCCAGTCCTCATCGTCCGGCGCCACGGCAACATGGGTGGTGACGAAGAAAGGACTGGGCAGGTTAGTGGCAGCCTGCACCGTGGCGGTGATATCGTCCCAGGTCACCCCGCCGTCACTTGACTTCCACACGCGGGGCTGGTAGTAGGCAGCATACTCGCCTATGTCAAAATATTCCATGGCTAGTGTCTTTGAAATTATCCGGTTATCAGCAACACAGATTGCCTCTTCATCACAATCATAGTCACCGTCGGACGGTAAACTGCCTGAGCCCAGATACAGCTTGCCGGAGAAGGTCATCTTACTGCTGGTAACTTCGCCGTTGACAATGGCATAACCATCGCTTGCGTCCCATGATAATTCCAGGTAAGCGCTGAAAGCGCCGGTAAGAACGCAGGCCGTGCCTTCCAACATACCTGATATGTTAGCCACGGTAGACGATATTGCCTCGATGGTAACCGTGCCGTCATCAATACTAAAGCTACCGGTAACACCAATAGGATGGCCGCCCCAGTCTATACCGTCATCGCCACCCTTTATGGCACCGACGGCATAAATGGTGTTACCGTCCTCGCCGCCAACGGCGTAGTCGTAGATGTCGGCGCCGGGGACAATGACGTTATCCTCCCAGCTGGGGGTATTAACGATGCCCCACTTTGTCTCGTCGGCGGAAATCGGTCCGGCGAAAGCGGCCCCAATTATCCCCCAGACGAGCCCGACCGTCAGTCCCAATCCCAATATTTTGGATATTCTATTTTTCATCGGCTTTCTCCTCTCCTTACTGCATTGATACCTAATGTACTGGTAATATTTTATCATGCCTGTCAATAGTCTGGCGGGGGCCTCAATCCGTGGATTTTTGAGAAAAAGGTGGGGTTCTAGTAAAAACTTGGAACTTTTTGGCTCCCGATAGCAATTTAATAAGCGCCAACTGATAAAAAACGTTCTTTGACGACGGCTGGCTCGATTATTTATAGGGCAAAACTCTTGATGAGGCAAAAGTTTACCCTTACCCTACCCGGGGTGGCATAGGAAAATCACTCTGTAAAAATTGATTGTCTTTGCTGACTTCAGCTTGTATCCCGGATCATTTGCCGGATTCTTAGCTGCGCTGGGGCAATCAGCGCCCTCAGTATGCAGTCAGCTACGCGCATTAGCACCTGCCCAGCGTGCCTTATTACGCGACCCATCACCGTAAACACTGAGAATCGCAGTCGCTTGGGGTGGGCATTGGCATATTCCTCAGGCAGGGCCACCTTTTTCATGAGCTGGAGCAGATTGTGCGTAATCACCTGTAGCCTTAACCAGGCAGCGTTGGCTCCATGTTTGCCACTGGGAAATACACCAGCCGCAAGCTCGTTGGCCAGGATATGGTGCACCTGCTCAATAGTGCCTGCCTTGCCCCGCTGCCACTCTAGCAGGGCTTGCCCTTCCATATCCCAGCGATTGCTCACCACGGCATAGTGGCGGACGCTTGTGCCATCCCCGAAGAGCTCTCCTTGCTGGCGACGCAGCCTTACAGCAACATATCGGTAAGGGTAGCTATCTTTCCTCTCATAGTGCCGGGCAGGTACGTAGGGCACCTCGGCCCACTCCTTTACTACCTCTCCCTTCTCGATTTTCCACAGATGCCAGGCGTCCTCGGGCAGCCTTTCGATTTCTGCTTTGAGACCCCGCCTCATATCAGCACTGACCGCGAACTCCCAGCCGCGGCTGTGCCAGTGGTCTAAAGCCTCCTGTTGATAACCCGCTGAATCAGAGCGCACCTTTACCCGCCACAAACCCGGCGGCAGCACCTCATGGGCTTCGTCTACCAGCCGGACTATGTCCCTGGAGGGTGAGACATTACCCTGTCTGAATTCATCAGCCAGTACCAGCATGGTCTCCGCCCAGCAGACCTTTGCCGCTTGAAAAGCCTTGTAGCCTTCATAGCAATGCCGGGCTCCCTCCTTTGTCGTCTCTACCAGCTGGGTATCTACATCCAAAGTAACATCCCACCCAGGATGAACTGCCTCAATATAAGCCCATATGGCCCGTCGATCTATTTCTCTCAAACCGACCAAAGGCTTCGATTCCGACGGTATGAAACTGCCTTGCACCGGCTGGCCCATCATCAGTGTCTCATCATGGAACTTGTCTAACCACTGCCGTGCTGTCTCCGGAGCCGGTGGGCGATAACCGAGCAACGCCTCCAGGCCTTCATCCTCTCGCAACCTCTCCATATCGTCAATGCAATCGCCGCCCAGAGCACTCAACAATACAAAGCTTTCCACGGTTTGCCCCTGCTTAAGCCCCTTGGCCGACCCCT
>CAZHRO010000123.1:0-3882 GCA_964535045.1 uncultured Dehalococcoidales bacterium
AGCCAGGGTCAGGGCAGCCACCGGGAGGAACAAATGCCTGAGCACATCCAACGCTAACGGTAGCCCCGACAGACCAGCATAAGGGGTTAATGCCCCAGCTAAAGGGAATAGGGGTAGCGTGACCCCGAAAATTATAAGCAGCACCATCCCCAGAAAGAAATCAGGGAAGCCATTCAGGCTCATCAGGCTGGCGAGCAGGGCACGGTCGGTTTTGGAACCGCGCTGCCACCCCGATTCTATCCCCAGCACTATCCCCAGCAGGGTGGAAAGCACCAGTGAAGTGCCTACCAGGAGCAATGTCCAGGGCAATCGCCCCAGAATTACTGCTACCACCGGGGCATTGTAGTAGTAAGAGTAGCCAAGCTCACCGTGAAACAGGGCGAGAAAGTAAGCACCGAACTGCTGCCACAGCGGCTGGTCAAGGGCAAAGCGCTCTACGAGGTGAGCCTTAAGCTCCGGCGTCATGGCGATTAACGCCTCGTCGCCATAGATGGCCATGAGTGGGTCACCAGGCATCATTCTTGGCAGTAAGAAGTTGAGCACCAAGATAAATAAGAAGGCTATAGCATAGGTAACCAGACTTCGCTTGCTGAGCATCTTTCTTCTGTCCTGGCTGGCACTATGAGACTCATTCGCCGGGAGCAGGCGGCAAGGAGCCTTCAGCGAACTCTCTTTCTATCTGGAGCATCCAGTCAGCCATCCTGACATCATCGGCATGGTAGTAGTTGGGGATATAGGGCTTGATGTCTATTAGTGGGCTGCCATCAATGGCATCTAGCCCCTCCACCTTGAGGACGTTAGCCTTGCGCTCCACCAACCGAACTACCGTGGCACAGATGGGGTTGGGACGGGCAGGGCTACAGGTCGAAAAGATACCTACCAGCGGGAAATCCTTCCTGCCGATAGGATGAGCCTTGATAAGGGAACGCGCTTCAGGCGGAACTCGGTGAGCCCAATAGAGCACTAAAAGGTGGGAGAAGCCCTCAATGCCGTCAAGAATGCCCTTCAGATGGCCATCAATGACAAGCTCGGATATTGTGCCTTGCTCCTTTTCTGCCTTCTCTAGTGTTGCCCGCCACTCTAAATCGCCGGACTCAGCCACTAGGCTTGGCTCGCTTATCTGGTTTCGGACCACCCCCACTGGTCTCAGCCTCATCTCAGTTGGGTCTTTACTCTGTTCGCTGACACTTCTATTTTCCCTCTCTCCTCTCCCAAGAAGAGCATTTACCTCTTTTCTAATGGTTCCGTAGACCCTGTCTTCCAAGTCCTTTGAAGGCAGTCTCTTTACCTTTTTGATACCCAGCATTGAGGTAAGCTCGATATAGCGGTCGACCCTCATCCCCTCCCTCTCAATTAGCTTGGCACCACACTTGACACCACAGGCGTCAATTAGGACTCGCCTCTCTGATTTCTTAATAATTTCATTGAGCTTCCAGGGTACTACTACCGCGGGGAGACATCCTATCTTGACATCGTCTGGGTTTTCCTCCCATATCCTGATACAGGCTCTAGATGCCGCCACACCCGTGGCACATCCACCATAGCAAGTGAAAATTAGGAGCCTGTAAGGCTTGCTTTTTACATCCCCTGATTCCACATCGTTATTACTTACTTCCATCTATGCTTCGTCCCCTCCCTCCACCTTTGCTATTTCACAAAAGACAGCCGATTCAAAGGCACGGGTATACCACTGGCAATACCATCCTTAGTATAGAACAGGTCTATACTGCCATCGTGTGCCCAGTACCAGTTGGGATAGTAGAGAGTCAGAGCTGGCAGTTCCTCAGCATAAATCTCCTGAATCTGGGATACCATGTCTTGCCTCTTTCCGGCATCCATCTCGCTTAGCTGAGCCTTGAGGAGCTGGTTTAATGCTTGGTTTGAGTCGTAGCGGGCGCTATTGAACCCTTTGCCCAGAATCACCTTGTTTAGAATGGATGGCTCATAAAGCCCTCCGTGCCCATAGATAGCCAGGTCAAAATCCCAGGCACCCACCCTGGCATCAACCGTCTTTGCCTCCATGGTCTTGAAGTCCACCTTTATGCCTACTTTTTCTAGCTGCTGGGCGACGAACTGTCCCACATCTTTGAAGCTGGACCCGGCTAACCGGCTGGTAGCTATGAGCTCCAGCCTTAGCTCCTGCCCGTCTTTGATAAGATAGCCATTCTTTAGCCGGTATCCCAGTCCTTGCAAAAGCTGCTTTGCTTTGACCGGGTCATACTCATACTGTGGAGTGTCAGGGTTATACCAGCCGCTGGTCGGCGGTATCATACCCGGGCTACCGGCCATGGCATGACCCCGCTGAGTAATCTGCACCAGGGATTTACGGTCTATGGCATAGGCCAGGGCTTGCCGGAACTGCTTTGAAGATAGGGGAGCCTTCTTATGATTTATCATCAGCTTGGCATTCCAGGCGTAGGGGGCCATGATTACGGTAAGCCTCTTCTGTTTCATCTCAGAGACGACCTCCGGCGGAACAGAGCCAGCATTTACCGAGCCTTCCTTCAGTGCTGCCGGTATCATCTCAGCGCTTATTTTCACGAACTTAATCTCATCCATACCTGGCTTGCCAAGGTAGTAATCAGTGTAGGCTTTGTAGAGGTAGGTGCCGTGCTCTCTACTGTAGTCCGCCAGTATGTAGGGTCCAGTGCCGATTACCGCTTGTGGAGCGGTAAACTTTTCAGGCTCGGTAACGTTCTGCCAGATGTGCTTCGGCAGGATGGGCTGGGTGCCGGCTATATCATTAAGAAAAGGGGCGTAAGGTTGGCTGAGGTATAGCTTTACTGTGTATTTATCAACCGCCTCAGCTTGCCTGACAATGCTGCTGTCAACCCACTGATAGGGATGCTCCTTGGTGTAGTCAAAGGTAAAAACTACATCATCGGCAGTAAACTTGGTGCCATCGTGCCAAGTAACATCGTTCCGCAGCTTGAATGTGTAGGCGTTTTCCTCTTCATCATACTTCCACTCCTTAGCCAATCCCGGAACAAAGCCAGAATCATCTTTCCAGACAAGGGTTTCAAAGATGAAGCTCATCCGGATATACCCCGGACCTCGGGAGTAGTGAGTGTAAGGGGAAGGGTAACCCCAATCGCCGGTGGTATCAGCGATGGTATACGAAGTTACCTCCGGTGTACTGGGTGGGCTGGGTGTGCATGCTGGTAGAACCAGCAGTGAAACCAGTGCCAGAAAAATAGCTAATTTTGGTATCAAATTCAGGATGCTTTTAGTCATGAGCCTCCTTTCTGTTCAGCGATATGCCATCTCCGGCAAGCTGATAGTACTCGTGCCCCGAGCACGGGATGCAGACTGGCTTGCCATCTTTTATCCTCACCCGGGGTTCCATAATATTCTCACCGCAAAGGGCGCACTTTACACTGGCAAAGATACGAGCATAGGCCGGAACTTGTATTGTCAGTCTTTCGACATTGAAGAGTTGAGCATCGGGGATATCGAGCATCTTGAATGATGCCTGCTGCCATAGCTCCTTCAACCTTCTCTGGTCAGCCGCCGTCCCCTGACGCTCAGCCACCACTTTCTGGAACAGCTCCGTGGCCTCAGGCTCGCGCTTTTCTAAGAGGCGATTATCGGCCTTCACTGATACTCTCACTGCTTCCCCATTCCTTCTGGCTAGCGTGAACGCGGTCTTCCCATAGTCCCGGTAGATAAGGGCATTATTGCCAAAGCTACAGCCGGTAACGAACTGGATGCCATCGCTGAAGCAGTTGTTTGTCTCTACAATGGCAACTACCTCCTCCATACCGGCAGAGCTAACTCCTAGTTCATTCATTGCTCGCACAGCCGCCTTGACTCCGATTGCCAGAAACGGGCAGAAATGACCATGCAGCATCCCGCTCATCTTTAACAGTTTTGGCAAGTCTT
>CAZHRO010000124.1:0-3880 GCA_964535045.1 uncultured Dehalococcoidales bacterium
GCGGCGCAAACCTGTTAAGGTAAGCAGAAAGGATCGGGAGATGACAACTTACAGGACAAACGAGGCAGCTAAAGCTCCTCAGCCTGTAGAAATCATGGCCATCTCCCGAAAATAATTTTATCTCAGGGTCATAAGGAGGTCAAATGAATGACCCTTGACAACTATTAGGAAATCTGAAGATGACATTGCGCTTGGCTGCCTTTTTCTGACAGCTCCCATCGACTGTCTAAGCTCGATAGATATCCCCTCTTGGCAGCACACGGTAGATGATGACCACCTTTACCCTATCATCGACCTGGTAAAGGATTCGGTAGTCCCCCACACGGATTCTGTAACCGTCTCTCGCGGTTAATTTTTTGACACCGGGTGGTCGGGGATTCTCAGCTAAATCACTAATAGCTCTGTGGACCCTCTCCTGAGTCTGCGCTGAAAGCCTTCGAATCTGCCGATGGGCAGTGTGGCTAACTTCCAGTCGATACACCGCCGTTCAGCTCTTTCGACTTCGTCAGGTGCTCTTCAAAGGACATTGTTGACTCATGCTCTAGCTCGGCCTGGAGCAACTCGGCAGCATCAGAGAGGTCTTCCAGACGATCTACCATATCGTTATACTGGTTAATCCCGATGAGAACCGCCTTTACCCGGCTGCCGGAGACTATGAGATATGGCTCCCCACCCCCGGAGACTTCATCCACAAGCTGAGTAAGCCTTGGCCTGGCCTCGGCCATTCCAATCGATTTTATTCTGCCCATGATGACCTCCTTAATGTGCATGTTAACATATCCGTTAATCTCTGTAAAGGAGGCGGGCAGATTTTCCCCCTGCAATGCTATCGGTATTGGCACTCCGGTCGTCAGCGAGGCCGCATCCGACGTGAGCTTCCTCCGAGGAAGGCATATGAACCACTCACCGTTGCGGAAATGTTATTTGGTAAAAAACCTCTTTGAATTCAGAGGAGGGTAACCTGCTCCCAACTGTATGGCGTCGTAATAGCGGACGGGTGGTGATGCCGTATTACTCCCGTCAACAGGTAGCCGTCTCTGCGATATATGCCAGGGCACCTCGCACTGGCGCACACTTAAAACAAGGCCAGATTTTGCTACTAAACGAAATCAAACGATTTGTTACCATCTGGTATTCTATGCTCAAAGCGGGTTCCCCACATACCGTCAACAAAGGTTCTAATTCAAACGTGAAGTGACCCCTTGGGACACTCACCTCCAAATTTCGAGAGCGGCACCATCAACCACCCGGACACCTCTCCACGAAGCCATGCTGAGGCTAAATTACCAGACATAATATCAATTAGCTAACCGATAGCTAACGCATCGTTCCATTAGCCTCATTATCATGCCCGGCTATAAATGCGTCGTCAAATCGTAGCGCGGCAGCTTCTTGAAGCCCTGGGGGGGGACGTGCGAACAAGTGCCCCGAGTTACCGCTATACCGGAATGGCCAAGATGCTCCTGGACAATCTTGGGGTGGACCCCCTGCTTGAGTATGAGAGAAGCACGGGTGGAATCTGTGATTGTAACCATCGCCAACGGCAGGCTATGATATAAGGAAATGCGACCTCTTTACCTCTATCAGTTTAAGTAGCTGGCGGATATTTTCCTTAGTTTAGCAACGAAAGCGATGTCCCATTTAGATAAACGTTCTTTTTATCCTAGGTTGTCTGGAAGGGAATATCTACGTCGGTGGTAGATGACGAGATTTCGTCAACGCGACTGAGAACATTGTTAAGGTTGTTCTCCTCCGGTTTCCGGGTAGACTCTCAGTCCGGCTATAGATGGAAATCCTCGCCAAGCAGGCGTCATGAGCAATAGGATTTTGTAGTCTAGTTACCCCGTCCCCTCCCTGTTACCGGGATGACCACTTCCAGTTTACCGTTCCTTACACCATACATTTGCTCGTGGATATTGATTACCTCGGTAACATTATTAGGGATGATTTCGATTCTTTCGCCGAGATAAAGCTTTTTCTTCTGGTCTTTGTAGTATAGAAAACCACTCTCGGCAGCAAGAATACCGAGAAACAGGTCGGGGCGTCCCTTGATAACACCCATTCTGGTCATCCCCTTCCAGGAATAACCTGGCTTGTCCTGATTGCCGATAAGCGGGTCCCTGCCCAGACACTTGTAACCGGCGTCAATGACTGCCCACTCGTCGTGCGATGTGCTCACCGCAGTAGTCAGCACCGTAACCGCACACCGTTCTGGCGTCTCACCTCCCCCCGAGACATACATCATATCTCCAATCACGAAGTGTCCCGGGTGAATCTCTGTTATCTCCGGGAATTTCCCATCCTTTATATAGCGACAGGTACTGCGGAAGGTTGGGGTGGCACCCACTGAAACATGCTCTATCTGGAGACCTGCGTCCCTGAGTTCTCTGGCTGTTCGTGCCATTATTTCGGCAGTCTTATAAGCCGTCCTGTCCCTACCTTCCTCGCTTGGGTCACGCCCCATCTCGTGAGCATAGATACCGACCAGTTCTATACCAGGTAACTCGCTTAGTCTCTTAGCCAGGGTCAGGGTAGGTTCACCGGGTATGACGCCAAAGCGCTGTAACCCTCCTTCTTCCAGGCTGGTATCAATCTTAATGGCTACAGGAACCTTTCGCCCGGCTGCCTGCCCAACTTTAGAAATAGACTCAGCTTGCTCAATCATATCTACGACAACGGTAATCTTGACTCCTGCTCTGGCAAGAATTCTCTTGAGTATCTCCATTTTGTGTTCACCATAGAAGGGATGGGCAGCGATTATGTCATTAATTCCCTCCTCTGCCATGGCTTCTGCCTGGGCTATAGGCCCGACCTCTATGCCGCATGCCCCCTTTTCAATCTGCCATTTGCATATCATCGCAGACTCATGAATCTTGGTGTGCGGCCTGAGTTGCACTCCCGCTTCCGCCGCCAGTTCGGTCATCTCCCGTATATTTGCCTCCAGCTTGTCTAAATCTATCAGCACAGCCGGGGTATCTAAAGATGGATACAGAGTTTCCTTTATGTTCATTCTAAATTTCCTCCTGTATGGCTTTTGTTATTGCTTCTATATGCACGGCCCTCTGCTCCTTGCTTCTCCGTCAATAGTGAATGTGTGGCCGGTAATATGGTGTGAGGCTTCCAGGCTGAAGAAAAGTACCAGTAAAGCGGTTTCTTGGGGATTACCCAATCGCCCCATCGGGGCAATGCTATGATAGAATCGCCTAATTTGGGAGGCGGATAACCAAGAGGCCGAGAACTCGGTAGTTATGTGGCCGGGGGCGACAGTTTCTACGTTAATATTGTAAGCTCCCCATACTGAGGCGAGTACCCTAATAAATGAACTCAAATCGGCTTTGCTAATGGCTAATTTATCTGTGATCACTTTCGTGTTGTCTCCCGTGGTGGCAAAGATAACACCGGTAGCTCAGCGTTAGATGTCAGGACCTCGTCCCATAACACCGCCGTCTATAGTAATAATCTGCCCTGTTATATAACTAGAAGCAGATGACGCCAGAAATACAGCGAGCAGGGCTACTTCTCGAGGCTCACCAAGTCTCCCCAAAGGAATATCCTTAAGCTTAGTTTGCATTGCCTCTGGATCTGCAACCAGAGGTTTTATCATAATGGTATTTGTTAGTCCAGGGGCAATGGCATTTACATTGATACCAAAAGGAGCCCATTCCGAAGCGAGACAGCGAGTGAAAACACTCAGCCCTGCTTTGCTCACATTATATGCCGAGTTATAGGAGAGACCTTGATTAGCTCCGATGGAACTGATGTTGATGACTTTGCCTTTCCTGCGTCTTATCATATGCGGACCCAATGCTTTAGCAAATAGAAAAGCACTCGTTAAGTTGGTGTCCATAACCCTATTCAAGTCTTCCAGGGTCTGCGGCTT
>CAZHRO010000125.1:0-3806 GCA_964535045.1 uncultured Dehalococcoidales bacterium
ATTGCGATTGATAGGGGAATTACCATGGCTGACCTTAAGGGCACCCTCTATGAATTTGCCCGCCGCTTCTTTGGAGAGGAGCGCAGGGTACGTTTCCGTTGCGACTACTTTCCCTTTGTTGAGCCGGGGGTGGAGATGGCTATCGAGTGTACGGTGTGTGCTGGTTCCGGGTGCCGCCTGTGCGGCCATACCGGCTGGATTGAAATTCTGGGGGCTGGCATGGCCCATCCTCAGGTTCTTAAGCGGGGCGGCATCGACCCCGAGTTCTATTCCGGGTTTGCCTTTGGCATGGGCGTGGAACGTCTGCCGATGCTCCGTTACGGCATTGATGACATCAGACTGTTTTACGGTAACGACCTGAGATTCCTGTCCCAGTTCTAAGGTAAGGTTACACTCTTTTAGCCCTGGATTGGTTTAGAAAGATGAAGGTTTCACTTAGCTGGCTCAAGGATTACGTTGATGTCACCCTACCTGTCGGTGAACTAACTCACCGGCTAACGATGGCTGGACTTGAGGTTAAGGGGGTGCAGGTTATTGGCGGTAACTGGGAGGGGGTGGTGGTTGGTCAGATAGTGGCTGTCAAGCCTCACCCTGATGCCGACCGCCTCCGACTGGTTACGGTAAACATCGGCACCGAGCAGCCGACGGTAGTCTGCGGAGCTCCCAATCTCAGGCTTGGCGATAAGGTGGCTTTTGCTTCGGCAGGTGCTCAGCTGGTTGATGCGCGTAGCGGGCAGCTATTTCGCTTGAAGCGAGCTAAGATTCGTGGGGTTGTCTCCAGTGGCATGGTTTGTTCCGAGAGGGAACTGGGCATCTCGGATAGCCACGAAGGGATAATGATATTACCCTCTAATGCGCCGCTGGGTATGCCCCTGGCTGATTTTCTGGGTGACGCCATTCTTGACCTCGAGATAACCCCCAATCGACCGGACTGCCTGTCGGTAATCGGCATCGCCCGGGAGGTTGCTGCCCTGACTGACCAAAGTGTTCATATCCCCGATGTTAGCTACCGGGAATCAGCCAGCTCGATTGAGCAGCAAATGTCAGTGGAGATTAGCGACCCGGAACTTTGCCCCCGGTATTCCGCCAGCCTGATCACCGGGGTCAGGGTAGCCGGGTCTCCCTGGTGGTTACAGCAGCGGTTACTGAAATACGGCATGCGTTCGATAAACAATGTTGTTGATGTTACCAACTACGTTATGGTGGAGCACGGGCAGCCGCTGCATGCCTTCGATTACCAGCAGCTTAGGGGGCAGAAGATTATCGTGCGCCGGGCTGGGGCGGGTGAAGCTTTAACCACTTTGGATGGCGTAGAGCGAGCTCTTTCTGACGATATGCTGGTTATTGCCGATGAGGCCGGCGCGGTGGCACTGGCCGGGGTTATGGGTGGCGCTGAGAGTGAGGTTACCGAGAAGACGACCTCGATATTACTGGAAGCGGCTAATTTTAACCCGGCGAGTATCCACCACACCGGCAGCGCCCTGAGGCTATCCAGTGAAGCCCAGATGAGATTTGAGCGGGGTATCCGTCCCGAGCTGGCCTCGGTGGCGCTCAGACGCGCCACTCAGCTCATAGTTGAGTTGGCTGGTGGAGAAGCGGCTAAGGGTATCATTGATGTTTACCCTGGTAAGGTTGACTGCGAGCCAATACGGCTATCAATCGATAAATTGAACCGGCTATTGGGGGCTGATTTTGATTTTGAGCAGGCGAGGGACGCCCTGATTGCGCTGGGCTTTGACTGTCAGGACAAAGGCGCAGCGGGTGAAATTTGGGTTACCGCTCCTTACTGGCGGAGTGATATCTATCAGGACGTAGACCTTATTGAAGAAGTGGCCCGCATTGTTGGCTACGATCAAATCCCGGCGACTCTACTCAGCCAGCCGATACCCGCTAAGAGTCCGGACCCCTTGCTCGGTCTCAAGCGTAAAGTAAGGAATAGTCTGGTTGGCTATGGCTTTCAGGAGGTAATCACCTATTCGCTAACCAGCCTGGAAATGTTAAACAAGCTGCTGCCGGGTTCTGCTTCTCCCGGGGTAGCACCTCTTCGGGTGGCAAATCCGATGACGGCGGAGCAGGAATATCTGCGCCCGAACCTTCGAGCAAACCTCCTGGCTACCCTCGCGTCGAATCGAAAACATGAAGAGGGTGGCATACGACTCTTCGAGCTGGGTAAGGTATATCTTCCTCGGCGGGGTGACTTACCCGCTGAGCCGGAAGTTCTCGGTGGTCTGTTGAGCGGCTCGAGGCTGGAAAAATCGTGGCATGGCGGTAACGACTCCTTTGACTTCTACGATGCCAAGGGAGTGGTCGAGGCTCTGCTTTCTCATCTAGGTATGGAAGCCGACTTTGAAGAAGCTGACGATGCTAGCTTCCACCCTGGTAAACAAGCGGCGGTGGCTATTGGTAGCAACCGATTAGGTATCGTTGGGGAGCTTCATCCCAGGGTGCTTGAGGCCTTTGAGATTACTGATACCGTATGCCTTTTTGAAATCAATCTCGCCGAGCTCTTGCCTTTCACCCTGAAGCATAAAGAATACCAGCCGGTGCCTCGGTTTCCGGCCGTGGCGAGGGACGTTGCCTTAGTGGTTGATAATAGGGTAGCCCATTCTGAATTGCGGAATATCATCAAAGAATTCCCCCTCGTAGCTCAGGTCGCCCTATTTGACGTCTATTGGGGTAAGCAGGTGCCTCCAGGCAAGAAATCGCTTGCCTACCGGATTACCTTCCAGTCGTCAACCCAAACCCTGACCGACAGCGAGGTTGATGGGATTCAGCAGCAGATTCTGGAAAAGCTATCACGTGAGCTTGGTGCCACCCTGCGTAGCTGATTTTGCCCCCCTACCGTGATTATGATTATGCTACCATCACGGAATAATTCACGCTTTCGCTAAAGAGGAGACTCATAGTGCAGCTAGGCCGGGGGTATTACAAGCTATTAGACCTCAGGTATAAGCATCCGACGTGTTACTGCACCGGTCTATTTGACTCCAGATTTCCGGGCCTGGCTGAGTTTTTGCTGGCTGGCGGTGAGCTCCTCTAGCTTGGCAGCCAAATCCTCTATCGGTATGAGCTCGGCCTTCTTCACAGAGCGCAGCTTCACCTCGACACTCTTCTTCTCCAGGGTGCGGGGGCTGACGGTAACCCGTAAGGGTATTCCCAGGAGGTCGGCATCATTAAACTTTACCCCCGGAGACTCCGAACGGTCATCAAACAGCACCTCCCAGCCTGCTGACTTCAGTTCGGAATAGAGCTTTTCTGAAGTGGCAGCGACCTCATCATTGTCCAGATATAGCGGGCAGAGATAGATATGATACGGGGCAATTGCCAGCGGCCAGATAATACCCTTATCATCGTGGTTCTGTTCGATGGCGGCGGCGAGCAGCCTGCCCAGACCAATGCCATAGCATCCCATAATAATCGGGTGTTCGATACCATCAGGGTCGGTAAAGAAAGCACCCAGCTTTTCGCTGAGAAAGGTACCCAGCTTGAAGATGTGCCCCACCTCAATGCCGCGGGTCGCCAGCAATTTGCCGCGACACCTGGGGCACTCCTCACCGGCATGGGCTTTGGCAATATCAGTAATGATATCGGCGGTAAAATCCCGGGGATAGTTAACGTTTCTGAAATGGGTCTCAGGTTTATTGGCGCCAGCGACAAAGTTGGTGCCTGAAGTCACTGAGTCATCAGCCACGACCTTAATACCCCGGAGACCTATCGGTGAGGCGGCACCAGCCACTATCCCGGCTTCACTGACTTCGGCTTCAGTGGCGAGACGAAGCTCGTAGCATTTCAGTGCGTTCTTTAGT